>CBDUSG010000144.1:0-7336 GCA_965369575.1 uncultured bacterium
ACTTCCATCAGTATCTATCAATTTTCCCTTTTCTGAAAGGGTGAAAGGTACGTTGTCAATTCTTTACAGCTTTCATCTCTGCCTCTGGGGCGCTTTCGAGCTATCACGCCATGAAGGATAAGCATTTTACCCCACCAATCCTCTCTGAAAAGTTTTCTCGGTGTATTGAAATCGATCAATGATGTGGATGGCCCCCCTGCCAATTTAGCAGGTGGTTGGCAAGTGGCGCTTTAAAAGTGTTTCGCGCGGGCTCTTGCACTCTCTTGCGCCCCCAATTGGGCCTCAATTTATGCAATAAAACGAATAAGGCCGCTCAGCGAAGTCGCTAAGCGGCCTATTTTCAACTACTTATGTGGTGGGCGATACTGGACTCGAACCAGTGACTTCCTGCTTGTAAGGCAGGCGCTCTTGCCATCTGAGCTAATCGCCCTTTTTAGCACCAGGCCCCGCGTGTGATTCTGCGGAGCCCATTTCCTTCACGTTTAATTATACCAAGCGGCCGCCCAATGTCAAGCGCCGGGCGCGGCCTGGGCCCAAGAGCGGCGACTCTCTAAAATTCGAGCCTGTTCACGTTTCTCACGCCCAGGTACATTGGCAGGATTGCAGTCATCAGGCTTATCGCGATCACCAGTGCGAGCGTGAGCGATATCGCCTGATAGAAACTCATGTGTAATGACCTCACGATCAGTTGAAAGATGTCGCTCAGCCATCCGGATTTCCCCTTATCCGTGTATGCCCAAAACACGGTTCCTTCTATGAGCACGACGATAGTGACGTAGAGCATGCTGAGGATGAAATTGAGCGTTCCGCCGAGGCCGGAGACGATTCGCGCGGGATTGTCCTCCCTGAAGTTGGGATACATCGCGCCGAGGCCCACCGAGAGGCCGGCCATCGAAAAGTTCATGAAAAACATCGTCGCGCAGCAGACGAGCGTCACCGTCCTGTCGAGCTTGAGCGCGTTGCTCGAGACGATCATCAATGTCTCGGTAAAGAAGAGCGTGGTGGCGATGCTGAGCACGAATTTCTGCATGAGCAGCCTGCTTCTCTTGATGGGCGCGAGGCCGACGATCCAGAATCTCCTGCCCTCGAGGCTGAACAGCGGGAAGACGAATCGCGTCGTCAGCACCGCGAGCACCAGCGCCGCCGCCGCGAGGTTCAGAAAAGCTATCCTCGTCTGCCATTCCGGGCCGATGTATTTCTCATAATTCCACAGGTTGGTTACGTACACAATCAGCAGGCCGAAGAAGATCGTGAATTGCGCCCACTGCGACGGGTCGCGCCAGAACAGCCGCAGGTCTTTCATCACGAGCGTCCGCGTGGGCGAGCGCCAGGGCTGGATAAGCGACTCGACACGGGCGAGCACTCCTTTTCCGGCGGGATAATAGCGCACGAGGCTGAAGCCGCGGAGCGATGCCCACCCGCTATAATACAGCAGCCCCGCGATCCAGAGCGAGACCATCATCACCATCAGCGCGTTGCTCAAGAGCAGCCCGAAATAAAATGCCGCCCCTCCGAGGTCGCCCCGCCCCGCCGCCTGCACTCCCTCGTTAAGCCAGTGGCTCGGGAAAAAAGGCGACTGCGTCGTCTTGAGCGCGGCCAGTATCTGGTCGATCGCCTCGAGCTGACTTATGTGGGTCACCTTGATCGAGCGATAAAGAAAATAGGCGGAACCGAAGCCGAGCGCGCCGATAGTTCCGATGAGCCCCTTGAAACTTATCTTCGGAACAATGCGCATCAGCGCGACTATGATCAGCGTCCCGAGCATTCCCGCTATCACCACGAACGGCACGAAGAACAGAGGAAGCGCGGGATAGAAATACCACTTGACTTTAAACACGATCCCGTAACTGATCATCAGCGGCATCCCGAGAAACAGGAACGCCCATGAGCTGTAAGCCAGGGTCTCGATGAACCGGTTGGCGAACACGTCGCGCTCGTCCATCGGCAGCGAGAAAAGAAAATCGGTCTCCTTCGATTTGTACAGCGTCGAATACGCCACCAGGATGTTGCTGAAAACGAGCATCGCGAAGAGCGTGAGAAAAAAGAGCGCGATCACGCGCACCGCCAGCAGGTCGCCGACAGGGATATTACGCAGGAAGCTGAAAGCCTTGTAGAACAGCCACCAGCCGGTGATGAAGAAAAGCATAAACCACGTCGTGACGACCGCTATCTTGAGCTTTGATTCCCGGCGAAGCGAGCGCAGGGTGTTGCCGGACATCAGCAGCTTGCTGCGCCAATATGTTTTGAAAATGTTCACGAGGCGGCCTCTCCCGCTTCCGGCGGCGGGTAAGAAAAAGACTTTATACTGAGCTTTATCTTTCCGAGAGTCTGCATCAGCTTGGCCTGCTGATCGAGTTCTCCCTCGAGGAGCTTGACGTGCGTGGCGTCGGCCCGCACCTGACCGAACGTCGGGTCCATCGCGACCCATTCGCCGACGTAGACCTCGGGCCAGGCGTGGTAATAGAAGCTGCCCTTGTGGTAGACGAGCCCGATCGCAATGCGCGACGGGATGCCGGCCGCCCTCGCAATGGCGACGTAAAGCGTCGTGTGCTCGTTGCAGTCGCCCTCACGGGTTTCGAATACCTCGACCGCCGACGGCAATGAGAGCGTTATCTTCTTGTGAACGTTGTCGAAGACCCACTGATTGATTCGCTCCGCCACGATAAGGCTGCTCGTCTCGTCGCCCGCGATGTCGGCCGCCAGTTTCCGAATCCGCTTGTCGTCGGATTGTATGAACAGCGAGGGCTCGAGGAATTCGGACAGCGAATCGTCGGCTACGGGAATCGGCGGGCTTTGCCCGGCGTCCAGCCGCGGCGTCTCGATCCTTATCAGGCCGGTCTCCGGCTCGATCAGCCGCTGCCCCGCGCCCTCGAGCGTGAACAGGTCGAGGTCGATGCCGGTTATGTATATCTCGGACCGGCGCGTATTTTGCGGGTCCATGATCCTGACGTCGGATGGGACGGAGACGAGCTTTGCGATGTCGTGCTTGAATTCGGCGGCGTCGGCGCGAAAGTCCTTGGCGACCTTGCGGTCCTCCCTCACGAGCGTCCAGCCGAGCGGAGTCGCCTCTTTCAACACGTCGCCGCTCTCGGTCACCCACGCCGTAAAGGAAAGCCCTTCGTACTCGGTCTCGACGACGTAGACCTCGATTTCCTTTCCCTCATACTCGTACGGTTCCACACCGGTTATCGTGACCTTGGCCTTATTCGTGCTAAAAGAGAGAGGGTCGAGGATGTCAAGCGAATAGGTCACGCCCGGCTCGAGGCTGGGCAGATAAAGGAGCGGGGTGAGGCTGTTCGAAAGGTTCACGTTATCGTCGATCTTTATATTTTTGTGAAAAACCTTGCTGCCCGTAAGGACGGAAAGCGACAGCGTGTCGCCCTCGTGCTCGCCGTCGATGCGGATTTCGTGGCCGGCCGACCTGAGGGTGGAACTGAAAGTGCGCATCTTGAAATCTTTGTCGGTTCGGAGGACCCCTTCGAAATGCACTTTCAGCGGAACGTCGAGCATCTTGACCACCATGAACGTCTTGTTCAACACTATGTAGCCGGACGTCTCCGCGCCGCCTGTGCGGGTGACCGTCGTGTTCGAGTAGCCGACCTTCTCCTCTTCGTAATAAATGCCCATCCACTGCTCATGGTAGACGGTCTCACCCGAGAGCGTGGCCGCGATGCCCGCCGTTGAGCGCGGCAGACGCGGCAGCAGCAGTTCCTTGCGCACGAGCTGCGCGTTCATCACCAGCCAGAAAGCGGTTATGGCGACGCAGACGGCGAGTCTTCTGCCCTTCATCGGTCTCTTCGGCATTTCCATTTCCTTGTGGCGGGTCCCGTGGCGCCGGTCACGCGCCGCAGCACTTCTTGTATTTCTTGCCGCTGCCGCACGGGCAGGGCTCGTTGCGACCCACCTTTTGTCCGACTCGCACGGGAACTTTCGCGGGCTGCTTCGGCCCCCGGGCAGGGCCTGCGGGCTCGGCCGACTGCGCGGGCTCATTGCTGAGTGAACTCATGGAGAGATCGTGCGAAGTGAAAACCGCCCCGCCCGGCGCGAGGGCGGGCTCCTCGAGTCTTTCCGGCTCCCTTACCTGCACGCGGAACAGGAATTCGAGCGCTCCCAGTTTTACGTCCGCAATCATTGCGCTGAACAGATCGTAACCCTCACCCTTGTACTCGATGAGCGGGTCCTTCTGTCCGTATGCCCTGAGGCCTATGCCCTCCTTCAGCAGGTCCATCGCATAGAGGTGGTCTTTCCATCTGGAATCGACGGCCCTGACCAAAGCTACCTGCTCGAGTTCGCGCATGACCTCCGGACCGAGGCGTCGCTCCCTGTCCTCGTATGCTCGATGGAGGATTTTCTGCAGCGTCTCGAATACGCTCTCGGGCTCGGCCGTTTCCATATCCAGCGCCTCGAAGCGCACGTGGACGCCGAACTGCCTGCGGGCCCATTCGGTCAGACCGCCCAGGTTCCAGTCGTCGGGCAGCGAGTTGGCGGGGGCGAATTCCTCGACGGCCTCCTCGATCACGTCGTCGAGCATATCGAGGACGTGTTCCTTGAGGGCAGCCTCGTCGAATGCCTTTTGCCGCTCGGCGTAGATGATCTCGCGCTGCTTGTTCATCACGTCATCGTATTTGAGCAGCTGCTTGCGAATCTCGAGGTTGTGCGTCTCGACGCGTTTTTGCGCCGTTTCGAGCGACTTCGAGACCAGCGCGTGCTCTATCGGCTGGTCCTCCTCGATGCCGAGCCGATCCATCACCTTCATGATGCGGTCGGAGCCGAACAGGCGCATCAGGTCGTCTTCGAGCGAAACATAGAACCGCGACGAGCCCGGATCGCCCTGCCTGCCGGCGCGGCCGCGGAGCTGGTTGTCGATGCGGCGACTCTCGTGCCGCTCGGTGCCGACTATGTGCAGCCCGCCCGCTTTCGCCACGCCGTCGCCCAGCTTTATGTCTGTGCCTCGGCCGGCCATGTTGGTCGCTATCGTGACCGCGCCCCTCTGGCCGGCCCGCGCGACGATCTCGGCCTCTTTTTCGTGATACTTCGCGTTAAGAATGTGGTGGGGAATCTTCTCCTTGCGCAGCATCTTGCCGAGGACCTCGGACTTTTCGACCGTGATCGTTCCAACGAGCACGGGCCGTCCGAGTTCGTGCATCTCGACTATTTCCCTGATGACGGCCTTGAACTTCTCGCGCTCGGTCTTGTAGACGACGTCGGGATTGTTGTGCCGGATCAGCGGCCGGTTGGTGGGCATCACGACGACGTCGAGCTTGTATATGTCGTGGAACTCCTGCGCCTCGGTGTCGGCCGTGCCCGTCATGCCCGCCAGCTCGTCGTACATCTTGTAGTAGTTCTGGAGCGTAATGGTGGCGAGCGTCTGGTTGGCCTCACCCACCTTCACGCGCTCCTTGGCCTCGAGCGCCTGGTGCAGCCCGTCGCTGAATCGGCGGCTCGGCATGAGACGCCCGGTGAACTCGTCGACTATGACAACCTTGTTGTCGCTGACTATGTAGTCGACGTCGCTCTCGAAAAGGGAATAGGCCTTGAGCAGTTGCGACGTCGCGTGAATGCGTTGGTTCACGACGTTGAATCGGTCGTAAAGTTTCCAGCGCATGGCCTCGAGCTCGAGTTCGCGGGCCATCTTCGCCTGCCGGTCCATCGAATCGTCGGTTGCCAGCTTTTCCATCTCGCCGTCGATCTCGCGCTCTTCGTCTTCGATCTCCGGCACGATGAACATGTCGAGCTTGCCGGAGGAGATCGTCCGGCGCCCCTTCTCGGTCAGGTCGGCGACGTTGGATTTCTCGTCGATGGTGAAATACAGGTCCGAGACCAGCTTCGTGAGGGCCGAATCCTCGGTGCCGCTCCTGAGCTTGCCGTCCATCATGTCGAGGTCCACCCGGCGGACGAGTTTTTGCAGCTTCGCGTCCTCCATCAACGACAGGAAGCGCTTGTCTTTTGGCGCGCCCTTTTTCGCCATCAGAAGATTCTTGCCCGCCACATACATCGCATCCGGATCATTTTCAGCGAGCGATTTTTCGGCTTCATCGAGCAGTTTTTGTACAGTTCGCTGCTGGTGTCGGAACAAGCTGTCCACCTTGGGGGCAAGCTCTTCATATTGCTCGTTCGACTGCTCGACCGGGCCGGAGATTATCAGCGGCGTGCGCGCCTCATCGATGAGCACGCAGTCAACCTCGTCGACGATGGCGTAGTGGTGCCCCCTCTGCACCTGGTGCTCCTTCTGCACGCACATATTGTCGCGGAGATAGTCGAAGCCGAACTCGCTGTTGGTGCCGTAGATGACATCGGCCCGATAGTGGCCCTGGCGGTCGTCGGAATCCATGCTCTGCTGGAGGCATCCGGCGGTCAGCCCCAGGAACTCGTATAACGGACCCATCCACTCCCTGTCGCGGCTGGCGAGGTAGTCGTTGACCGTGATCAGATGCACGCCATTGCCCTCGAGCGCATTGAGATATATCGGCAGCGTCGCGACAAGCGTTTTGCCTTCGCCCGTCGCCATCTCGGCTATCTTTCCCTGGTGGAGCGCCACGCCGCCGACGAGCTGACAATCGAAAGGCACCATGTCCCACGCGACCTCATGCCCTCGCACGAACCACGCCTTGCCGTAGAGCCGGCGGCAGGCCTCCTTGACGACCGCATAGGCCTCGGGCAGGATGTCATCGATCGTCTTGCCCTCGCCCAGACGGCGCCTGAATTCGGCGGTCTTCGCCCGAAGCTCGCGGTCGGACAGGGCGGACATGGCCGGCTCGTGCGACGTTATCTCTTCCACGAACGGATTAAGCTTCTTGATGTCCCGCTCGTGCTTCGTGCCGAAGATTTTGCCTAATATGCCCATCGAAAACGCTTGATTCCTTATGTTGGAGATACACCTTCCATCAGTCTAATCTTAGCAAATGCGGGGTCTAAATTCAAGGTGATGATGGATAGGGTTTTCCCATTCTTTAGTTTCGAGGCAGGGAGAGGAAAAGAAGCGGAAAGAAGCAAACGATGCCGCGTTCCGATTCGCTTTCCCAAGCGCATGGCCGGAGCAGCACCGTTAAGGGAATCCATTGATCCACTCAAATAGTACGGATACACCTGAGCAGTGGATTCCCCGGTCGAGCCGGGGAATGACAGGATTTGATGCGGCCGTCAGCTACTCCATCAGCAAGATTCTCCGGTCCCCCGATCGGGGTCGAGGGCAGGCAAGCCGGGGAATGACAGGATTTGATGCGGCATCGCGGAAGGGGGGGGGGGCGGTCTCCTGGAGCGTTTCCTGAGAGATGCTTTTCGTTCCCAATCTTACCGGTCCAGTTGTTCCCGTGCCTCATCCCATGTCGCTCTCACA
>CBDUSG010000145.1:0-7331 GCA_965369575.1 uncultured bacterium
ACCATCATCCACACCACAATTGTTGATCTATCGCCGCTTCCGGGACTTATGCACATTTTCCACAGTCCTGCCGGCGCCTTTCCACCACGGCCGATCGAGAACGTCGTTAGTCATTGTGGAGTAAATAGTTAAGGAGCGCAATCCTATGTGGAGCAGGACCTTCGAGTGTGGATAAGCTGTGGATCAATCGGCGGAAGGCCGATCTCTGGCTGCGAGCCTGGCCAGGGTTATAAAGTTGTCAATCGGCACCGTTTCGGCTCGCGAATGCGGCGAAATGTCCGCCTGCTCGAGCAAATGCGCGAGAGTTTCCTTGTCCGGCACCAGCGATCCGGCCAGGGGCGCCAGCGCATTTGACAGCTTTTTTCGCCTCTGACCGAACGCCGCCCTGACTATCTTGAAGAATACCGCCCGCTCATCGCGCGTAAGTCCCGGGTCGTCCCGAATCGGGAGGTGCACGATTGCGGAATCCACTTTGGGCCGCGGCCTGAAGCAGGTGGGCGAGACCGCGTGAACGATATACGGGCGCGAATACAACTGGCAGGCGATTGACAGGATTCCGTAGTCTTTGCCGCCGGGCTCGGCGACGATGCGCTCCGCCACTTCCTTTTGGGCCATGACCGTGAGCGAGACGAACCCGGCATCGGCCTCGAGAAAGCGCATCAGTATGGGCGATGTTATGTAATAGGGGAGGTTCGAGATCATTTTCAGCGTTTCGGCGTCCGGCAAGAAGCGGTCGACCAACTCGCGAACGGGGTGGTTGAGCACATCGCCGATGAACAGCCGAACGCGCGGATTCTCGCCGAACCTCTCGCGCAGCAGCGGTTCGAGAGTGTAGTCTATCTCGATGGTCAGAATCTCTCGGGCCCGTTCCGCCAGCAGCTCGGTCAGGTCGCCCGCACCCGCACCGACCTCGAAGATCGAATCGTCAGGGCCGACTTTTGCCACCTCGACCATCTTGCGGTTAATGTTCGGGTCCAGAAGCAGATTCTGCCCGAGCGACTTCTTCAGTCTGATGTGGTATTTCTTTAATAGTTCGGCGGAACGCATTTTCATTTTATGAGTCGGGCCGCAAGTTTTATCGCCTCGAAGAGGCTTTTCTCCGAGGCCATTCCCCTTCCGGCAATGTCGAAGGCGGTGCCGTGGTCGACCGACGTGCGGACGAACGGCAGCCCAAGCGTGACGTTGACGCCCGTGTCGAAGGCGATCATCTTGAACGGCGCGAGCGCCTGGTCGTGATACATCGCCACTATGAGGTCGTATTCCCCCTTGTACGCGCGATGAAAAAGGGTGTCGGCAGGCATCGGGCCCTCGACGTTCATGGCCTGCTCTGCGGCCTGCCGGACGGCCGGGGCCACTATTTTTTCGTCCTCGTCGCCGAAGGCGGCATCCTCGCCGGCGTGCGGGTTGAGGCCGGCGACCCCTATCCTGGGCAGCGAACAGCCGAGCCTCTTGACGGCCTCATTGGCCAGACGCGTGACGCGCACGATCTTGCGGGTCGTGATGGAAGCGGCCACCTGCTTGAGGGGAACGTGAGTGGTCACCAGGGCGACTTTCAGTCGATCGCTGTGGAACATCATCGCAAAAGTCCGCGTTTTGCTCCTCTCGGCGAGATATTCGGTGTGGCCCATGAAATCCCGCGCTCCCGACAGTCTGACGGACGCCTTGCTCAGAGGGGCCGTCACGAGAGCGTCGATTTCGCCTTCCAGAGCGGCCTCAGTCGCCCGATCCAGATAAGCGAGCGACGCCCTTCCCGCCGCGGCGCTGTTTTTTCCGACGGCGATTCGACCCTGCGCCGGAATCTTTACGATACAGATATTTCCTTTTTCAAAAGACGCATCGGCAGGATTTTTGACCGTTTTGCACGTGATGTCGAGGTCGAGAGCCGCCGCCGATTTTTCCAGGAATCGCGGCGTTCCGAAAACAACCGGGCGGCAGATCGACGCGATTCGGGGCCGCGCGAGCGCCTTGACGATGATTTCCGGGCCGATCCCGCCGGGATCGCCCATGGTTATTCCAATGACGGGCTTTTTGGAGGCAGGCGTCGGAATCACCCCCTCTTCGCGAACATGGCGCGCACGCGTTCGAGGTCGGCCTGCGTTTCGACGCTGACGGATTCGTAGTCGGTGGTGAGCGCCTTTATCTTTACTCCGGCCTCGAGGGCCCGGAGCTGTTCGAGCCGCTCGGCTTTTTCCAGCGGCGACTGCGGCATGCCGGAGAATTCGAGGAGGAAATCGCGAGTGAAAGAGTATATCCCGATATGTTTGAATGCGAGCCCCTTTTTGTCCGAGGCTTCGAATTCCTCGCGCGACATATGTGGTATCGCGGCGCGCGAGAAGTAGAGAGCGAAATCGTCGCTGTCGCACACGACCCTGGCCATATTCGGATTTATGAAGTCTTCGTACCTGGCGAAAGGCCGTTTCAGGGTCCCCATTTTGATCGATGGATCACCACGCATCGTTCTTATGAGAAGGTCCACCGCCTCCGGGTCGACAAGCGGCTCGTCGCCCTGTACGTTTATGTAAATGTCCGCGTCGGTCTTCGTCGCGACCTCGGCCATGCGGTCGGTGCCGGAATTGTGTTCGGTCGATGTCATCATCACGTTTGCGCCGTGGCCCTCGCAGGCCCGCTTTATGCGCTCGTCGTCGGTAGCCACCAGGCACTGCGAGGCGAGCGAGGCGAGGCTGGCCCTGTCGTACACGTGCAAGACCAGCGGCTTGCCCTCGATCTCCGCCAGCGCCTTGCCCGGCAGCCGCGTGGAGCCGTATCTTGCGGGGATGACGACGATGGCTTTCGGCATATCAAGACCTCGCCGCATCGGGTTCGGGCGGCGCGAGAAGCTGCTTTTCGTAGAGGTTCCGATAGATGGGGCTGCCCGAGTACAGGTCTGCGTGTGTGCCGACCGCCTCGATGCGCCCTTCATCGAGGACGACTACCTTATCGGCGTTCCGGATAGTCGAGAGGCGGTGCGCGATTATGAATGTCGTCCGTCCCTCAATCAGCCTCGCGAGCGCCTCCTGGACGAGCGACTCGCTCTCGCTGTCAAGCGATGAGGTGGCCTCGTCGAGAACGAATATCGCCGGGTTCTTGAGAACGGTGCGCGCAATGGCCAGCCTCTGGCGTTGGCCGCCGGAAAGCAGCTCGCCCCTTTCGCCGATTTCGGTGTCGTATCCGTTCGGCATCTGTTGTATGAATCCGTGCGCATTGGCGGCCTTTGCGGCCTCGACGATCTGGTCGCGCGAGTAATCGCTCCTGCCGAAGCCGATGTTGCGGGCGACCGAGTCGTCGAACAGGATGGTCTCCTGCGTGACGAGCCCGATCTGCGCGCGCAGCGAGGACTGCTTTACCGAGCGTATGTCCGCGCCGTCAATTCTGATCGCTCCGCCGGTAACGTCGTAAAAGCGCAGCAACAGGTTCAGGATAGTCGTCTTTCCCGCCCCGCTCAACCCGACGAGCGCGACGACCTCTCCGGGCTCGATATCGAGGCTGAGGTCGCGGATAACCTCGCTCTCGCCGTCGTAGCTGAAGCTGACGCGGTCGAATTCGACGGCGCCCCTTATGGGCGGCATCACGACGGCGTCCGGCTTGTCTTCGACACCGGGGAGCCTGTCCATGAACTCAAATGTTCGAACCGCGCCCGCGAGGCTCGTCTGCACCTCGCCGAGCGCCTTGGACAGCTTCCGCAACGGGCCGAGGATCGATCCGAGAGCGACGTAGAATGCGGCAAAGTCGCCGTAGCTCATCTCGCCGCTCAATACCCTGCGGCCGCCTACGAGCACGAAAAATCCGATTCCGATAATCGCTATGATTTCCACGGTGGGCGACATAAGCTCGCGCGCCTTCACCGCGCGCATCTCGTTCTTGAAGAGCCTCCTGTTTTCGCCGCCGAAACGCTCTCTTTCGTAGCCCTCCATCACGAACGATTTGATGATCTTGATGCCGAAGAGCGATTCCTGCAACAGCGACAATATGCTGGCCCTGTTTCGAAGGGTTTTCCGGGTGTTCTTCTTTATCTGGCGGCCGAGTCGATTCACCATATATCCGATCAATGGAAATGCGATGACGGCCGTCATCGCCAGCTTGGCGTCCACCCAGAAGGCGATGGCGAGCGCAACGGCAATGTTGAGAGGCTCGAGCAATATCTTGTCGAATATCAGCTTGGCGCCGCGGTGGAGCATGTTGGTGTCGTATGTAAGAACGGAAATGGTGTCGCTGACGCCCTCCTCGCTGAAGAAGGCGAGCGACTGATCCATCAGCCTGCCGTGGAGGTCGATCGAAATGTCCATCCGGAGCCGATGCGAGAGGTACGCTCCGGTATAGCCTTGAATAAACTTGAAGACTGCGCGCATGATGCCGAACACAATCAGTACGGCGCCGACAATATTGAGGATCGCAAGCTTGTTTTGCGAGAGCAGGGCCTGCATTTTCTCGAGAAGCAGGCTCCCAAGCTGCGTATCCATCAGCGGCAGACCGCGATAGGCCTCGACGTCGAACTGGTCGAAAAGCAAGTCGGCCGCCGGCTTGATTCCGCCTATCGCTCCGCCGAAAGAAGCCGCCACGAGCAACGAGCTGACGATGGTGAGCAGAACCAGCCATTTATACGGCTTCAGATAGCCGAGTACGCGGAAATAATTTTTCAGGTCTTGCATCGCTCTTTCACAAGCTTTTCATAGACGGAGATCGTGCCCGCGACCATGCGCTCGGCCGTGAACCTTTCGCGCGCCTTTTCGCGCCCGGCCCCCGCCAATGCGGCGGCTTTTTCCGGGTTCTTCAGGATATCGATAATAGCCCTCGCGAGCACGGCGTGATCCCCGGGCTGAACCAGCAATCCCGTCTTTTCGTGGTCGATTATCTCCTCGATTCCCCCGACCTTTGTGGCGACGACGGGTTTCCCCATCATCATAGCCTCGACGACCGAATTATTCAACCCTTCCATCTCCGACGAAAGCGTGAAAACGTCTGCCGCCCCGAGATAGCTGCCGATGTCCTCTCTGAACCCCGTAAATATGACGGAATCGGCGACCCCGATCCTTGCGGCCAGCTTTTTCAGGGTTCGCTCGAGCTTGCCTTTGCCGACGATTATGAATTTCGTTCCGGGCGCCTTTTCGATGACGATCTTCGAGGCCCTGATGAGGCTCTGCTGATCCTTCGCATCAACGAGTGCGCCCGCGTTGCATACAATCTTTTCGTCGGGGCCGATCCCGAGTTCCCTGCGGACGTCTTTCCCCGGATCGATATCTGGAAGAACTGCGCCGCTGTGGACCACGTGCACCTTCTCGGGGTCCACTCCCGCGTCGACCAGCCTATCTCTCGCGGCCCCGCACACAGCTATGTAGGAATCGATTCGACCGCGGTACTTGATGGGGATCGCCAGCCCGAGAGGACCGGTCTTGACGCGAAAAGCGATCCTGCGCGCGACGACGCAGGCGGGGGAGCGGTTGAATGCGCACGCCATGGCCCCAAGCGAGTGGGCGCGGGCCGTGTGCATATGGACTATGTCGAAGCCGCCCGAGCGGACAATCCGGGCAATACGACGCGCGGAGAGAACGTCGACTTCCGAGCGCATACGTATCGGGTGCACCTTTATGCCGAGCTGTTCCGCCCGCGCTCCGAGGACGCTGTCCGGGCGCGTCACCAATTCTGCGCCGTGACCGGCGGCAATGAGTCCCTTGAGCAGATGCAGGACCTGGGATTGTCCGCCGCCCCAGTCGGTGCGCTCATCTATCTGGAGAGTGGAAAGCGGCATACAACCCTTTCAGGCGAACGGCGCGGCGTCTTTTTCGCTTGGATTCTTTGCGGTCAGGGGTGAAGAGGCTTCCCCGCGCCGGTTTCATGAGTTTCGGATCGATCTACTTGCTCTTGCACACCCGCAGGGTCAGCTCCAGGTTGCGTGCCGGCATCATAAAGGCGAAATTTTTCTCGTACCATCTCGGCGAAACCGAGCAGAAAAGCCGGGCCGGAAGCTTCGAGAACGACCGGCTGAAAGTCAGGCGGCGATCGATTATCTCGAAATGGACGTCGCCGTACGAGAGCGAATGCTCCCTGCTGAAATAGTCGAAGCTGGCGAGCGTAAAATGATGCTTCTGCGTGGGGTCGTCCCACGAGTTGACGCACGAGAAATGCGGGGTGATGATTTCGACCAGAGCGCCGTCCTTGCTCACACGGAACACCTCGGCCATCGTCCGCACGAGGTCGGTCAAGTGCTCCAGCACGTGCTCGCAGATGACGCGCTCGAACGTGTCGGACTCCAGCGGCCACGGATGCTCGTTGAGGTCGTGGATGATGTCGGCCTGGGACTTCGGGTTGAAATCGACCCCGATCGCTCCGGGCGCTTTCTTGCTTCCACACCCCAAGTGCAATGTGTCAGGTGCGCTCATGACTCCTAATCCGCGAATGTTGACCCGATATCAAAATTAAGCCCCATTCGGGGCGTCTAACACAAGTATCCCAATGTCGCAAGGAGTTTGTCAAGTGAAAAAACATCAGGTTGCATAATCACGGGAGTTATGCAGATCACCGCAGCTTTTCACGGCATCTTCTGATCTGATACGGATAATCCTCGAAAAGATAATGGACACGACTGGTATAATCGCCTTCGGGATCAATCAAAAAGCGTCGCCGCACCTTTTCCTCTCGCGCTCTGCGGTCATTGTGTATAAGATCGAAGTGAAAAATGTGAGCGTTCTTAACTTTCTTTCCGACTCCTTGCACGCCCTCGGGAAACTTATGATGCACAATCCTCTCTGCAGTGTAACGATATTCGGGCCGATTTCGGAATAATCGCTGCTGATAGTCCGAATAAAGTTTCTTGCTCTTGATGTATGAAAGCGGTTGCATTTTGGCCACCCAATATCTAGGGAAAATGTAACAATCGTCTTTTCTTGATTGGATGAGTCTACGAATATTTTTCCGCAAATTGGCGCCAATGGTCTCATCGGAATCAAGAATCAATATCCAATCTCCCGAGGCATTTTCCATGCTAATGTTTTTTTGGAGACCGAAATTACCTGGCCATGGATAACTGAGGACTTTCACTTTCTCAAACGATGCCGCGATCTTTCCTGTATCATCACTTGAACCACCATCAACAACTATTATCTCATCAGAGATGTCTTTTACGCTCTCCAATGCCTTCCCAATGCAATGGGCACTATTCTGCGCGATCATGCACACACTAAGTTTTGGTGTCTGTTTGCATCTCTTGCGCCTCAGCTCCATTGCATCGGTTTCCCCTTTATGAGCCTCCCACGCCGAATGGCAATTTTCCGTTCATATTTCAAGGCGCGCCGAATTTTGCAATTCGCGCACAGCTCTTATGTAGGCTTTTCTAAACC
>CBDUSG010000146.1:0-7303 GCA_965369575.1 uncultured bacterium
ACTACTGCGACGTTGAACTCGATCTCGCCTCCGGCGGGCGCGGCCACCGCGACGCGATAATCGAGCCTCTTCTCTGCGCGCTGACGGGCGCAGAGTCCGCCACGGTCGTCAACAACAACGCCGCCGCCATGATGATAGCGCTCAACACTCTGGCCAAAGGGGGCGAGGTCATCGTCTCGCGCGGCGAACTCGTCGAGATCGGCGGCTCGTTCAGGATTCCGGATGTGATGGAACAGAGCGGCGCCCGGCTCGTCGAGGTCGGTGCGACCAACCGCACATATATCGCCGACTACGAGCGCGCTCTTACACCCGAGACGGCACTGCTGCTCAAGGTGCACCAGAGCAACTACCGCATCGTCGGCTTCACCCACGAGGCCGAGCTTTGCGAACTCGTCGAGCTGGGCGCCAAACGCGGCGTTCCCGTTGTCGAGGATCTCGGCAGTGGGGCGCTCTTCGATGTCGCAAATTTTGGAATCAGCGGCGAGCCGACACCTCAATCGAGTATTGCCACGGGCGCCGACGTCGTCTGCTTCAGCGGCGACAAGCTGCTCGGCGGCCCGCAAGCCGGAATAATCCTGGGAAAACGCGAGCACATCAAAGCCATAAGGAAGAATCCGCTGATGCGCGCATTGCGCGTCGACAAGCTGACGCTGGCCGCGCTCGGGACGGTAATTCAAGCGGTGCTTTCTTCGCGCGAGCCCGAGCGTGAAATCCCGACTCTGGAAATGATGGCGCGCTCGGTCGACGATATAACCGCGATGATCGAAAAGGTCCAGGCGGATTTGGGCGATGACACCTGGAACGTATTGGGCGCCGACGTTATCGACGGAGAGTCGCGGGTCGGCGGCGGCTCGTGTCCCGGCCAGGCCCTGCCGACACGGCTGCTCGTGTTGAAGCCCAAAGCAGTCTCAGCGAACAGGCTGGCCATTAATCTTCGGCAGGGCGCGCCGGCTATCCTCGGAATCATACGCGACGAATCGTTCTGCCTGGATTTCCGAACGGTTCGAGAAGACGAGCTGTCTGAAGTAATCGAAGCCCTTCGCGGCGCAGTCCCCCAATAGAACAGTTATCGATGAAACACCTCATTGTCGGCACCGCCGGCCACATAGACCACGGCAAGTCCGCGCTCGTCAAGGCGCTCACCAGCATCGATCCGGATCGCCTGAAAGAGGAGAAAGAGCGCGGGCTGACGATCGACCTCGGCTTTGCCTACCTCGACCTCGCCGACGGCACGCGCGTTGCATTCGTGGACGTGCCCGGGCACGAGCGGTTCGTCAAGAACATGCTCGCGGGCGCCGCCGGCATGGACATCGTCATTCTCGTCGTTGACGCCACCGAGAGCGTCATGCCGCAGACGCGCGAGCACCTCGACATCATGAAGCTGCTCGGTCTCTCGCGCGGCATCGTTGCCCTCACCAAGGTTGACATTGCCGATGCCGAGATGGTCGAGATCGTCGAGGAGGAAGTCAAAGACCTCACTCAAGACTCGTTTCTCGAGGGCGCTCCGATAGTCGGGGTCTCATCCAAAACCGGCGAAGGACTCGACGAGATCAAGCGGCTGATAGCCGATGCCGTCGGCGAACAGCGGCAAAAGAGCGAAGAAGGCCTTTTCCGATTCCCCATCGACCGCGTGTTCACGATGAAAGGTTTCGGCACGGTGGTAACTGGCACGGTGTTTTCCGGTTGGCTTGCCGAGGATGAGCCGGTTGTCGCACTGCCGGGCGGATTGTCGGCGCGTGCGCGTCAGCTTCAGAGCCACAACGCCAAACAGGAGCGCATCTCGGCCGGAATGCGGGCATCGCTCAACCTGGCGAACCTGTCCGTTCAACAGCTCGGACGCGGCGACACGCTCATCCGGCCCGGCACGGCGGAGCCGACGCACATGCTCGATGCAAAAGTGCGGCTGCTTCCTTCGGCGCCGCGCGCGCTCAAAAGGACGTCGACAATAAAACTCTATGCCGCGACGAGCCAGCGTCCGGCCGGCATGACACTCGTTGACGCGGCCGCTCTGGAACCCGGCCAGGAGTGCTATGCGCAGCTTCGGTTGTCGCAACCGCTGTGTATTTTCAGGGGCGATCACATCGTGCTGCGCGGCGGATCGCCCGAATTCACTATAGGAGGAGGCATCGTGCTCGACGTTGCGCCGGTGAGATACAGGCGCAAGGACACCGGTCGTCCCGGATGGCTGCAAACGCTCGAAAACGCGACCGCCGAGCAGGCCGCGCCGGCTTTCCTTTCTCGGCAAAAAGTGGGCGGACGGCTGCGCGAGCTGGCCATCAGAGCCTGCGAGCCGCTCAAGAGGCTGCGCTCGGACGTTGTGGGAAAGATAGATGCGGGCGAAATCCTTTCGGCCGACGTCGGGGACGACCTGCTTTTGATATCGCGCGAGGCGTTCGAAGTGTTAAAGGATAAACTGCTCGCGGAAATAGCCCGCTTTTTTGATTCACAGCCGCATCGGCTGTTCATGCCCCGCGAGGAACTGCGCAGCCGCCTTGGGCCGAAGCTGGCGCCACAGCTATTCGAGATGATGTTAGGCGAGTTGACCGGCGGCGGCAAGCTGAAAGACAAGCGCGAAGGCGTCTGCCTCAGCGGTCGCGAGGTCCGGATCACTCCCGCGCAGAAAGCGGCGAAAGAGAGGATGGAAAGCATATTCCGCGAGGCCGCGTGCTCGCCGCCGACCTTCTCGCAGGCCGGGGAGAAACTGGGCGACCCGAAGACAGCGAAACAGATGACGGCTCTCTTGCTCGAGGAAGGCGTCCTGACCAAAATAAGTCCGACGCTCGCCTACCATTCGGATCACCTTGGGCCGGCGACCGACAAGTTGCGCGAGCATTTCAAGACTTCCGACAAACTCGGTGTCGGCGAC
The DNA here is from genome assembly GCA_965369575.1 of uncultured bacterium. Lineage (GTDB taxonomy): Bacteria > Abyssobacteria > SURF-5 > SURF-5 > SURF-5 > CBDUSG01. The sequence continues at coordinate 2,867 of CBDUSG010000146.1, forward strand.
CTGAAATCGCTGCTCGGCGTCAGTCGCAAACATGCCGTGCCTCTGCTCGAGTACTTCGACAGGATCGGCTTCACCACCCGCGTGGGCGACTACCGCATCCTGAAAGAGAAGGCGCGAAAGTAATCGCATCGTCCGCCTTCCAAGGGGAGGGAGATGCAGAACGACCGGCAGGATCAGAAACAGAATCCTCCGAAATCCCAACCCGCGAAGCCGGAGGCGCCCGCGGTGTCACAGAGCAGGACAAATCTCCTCTTCAGTCCGCTCTCCTTGTTCGCACTCATCGTCGTTGCATTTTGTGTGACACTTACTCTGTATGCTACGATTCTTGAAAGGCCGGAGCCCGGGCAGGCCGCAGGCACACGAGTCGCGGTGAAGGCGGCCGTCCCTCCCGCGGAACAGGCGTCCCTGCGGCAGCCCGGCAGGCCCGTGGCCGCCGTTCCTCAGAATCGGTATGAGATCACGGAAATTCCGGGCCACCCGCCCGCAACTGTCCCGCAACCGGGAGAACGGGCCGATCCCGGAAGGACCGCCAGGGGGCGCGTCGCCCGAAGACAACTCACGCCCGAAGAATCGGCGCGGAAGCAGAAAATAAAATCGCTGACCCGCGAGATATTCGAGCAACTCAAGAGGGACGAGACAATAACGCCCGACACGCTGCATCTCAAGTCGGGACGCGTCATTCATGGGACGATCGTCGGTGACCGCGGCGACCACTGGAAGACGCGCGTCGGAGGCGTGACCGCGACCGTGGCCAAGAGCGACGTCGAGCGCATCGAGAGGAAACCGCCGCGCGATGTGGATCGCGAGCTGCGGCGGCTCGCGTTAGAGCAGGCCATCAGGATCGTCGATGAAGGACTGGTCAGGCACGGCGACGACTGGATCACTCCTGAAGAGAGAGAGATTCGCATGCGCGCCGCACAGACGAAACTCGAGATCGAAAAACTCGAGGCGCAAAGGGCCTTCGCGGCCAAGCCGCCTCGACGCTCCTCGCAACTCCCGCCGCAGCGTTCTTCGATCCGCGCAGATGGCGGTGTTGACTTCTCGTCGGTGGTCGTTGTAGAGGGGCGCGGATTCGGCGATATTGTGCTCGGCCATAGGCTTTGCACCAAGCAGTTTATAAAGACTCGCCTGGGACCGCCCGATTTCGAAAAAGAACACGTGCTTGACTACAACGTCAAATACGGCCTCGAACTCAGCATGGCAAGCGATGCGGACATGCTAATTGCCATACACCTTAACCGCAGCTTCAAGGGCAGGCTCGGCTCCGGCATCTCGCTCTCATCGACCATCGAAGACGTTTTTGCAGCGTACGGCGAGCCGATCGCCGAGGAACACGCCGGAAGCCTGAACCTTGATTACCGTGAATACAATGACAGCGTCTTATATCGCGATGGTCCCACCGGCCGCCTCACTTACCGCAACTTCGGCCTCATGTTCTGGTTCACCGACAGCGAAATAGCCCAAATCGTCGTGGGCAGGATATAGGGCGGCTTGCGAGTCGCTACCTGGAATCTCCTACGCAAATTTCCCTCTGGCGGCGATCGGCCAGACGGCTTCGAGGCGGTCCTCGCGGCAGGCGTGGTAGCGGTCGTGCAGGTTGATCGTGGTGCAGCAGTGGCTGGGGATAAGCTCGACCTTGTCGCCGACGGCGGGGTCGGCGTCCTCGAGGTACAGGTGGCCGTGCTCTTCGGACAGGAACGCGAAGCCCGCGCCGGGAAGGCTGCTGACTTCGGGCATGCCGAACTCGAACGTTACCGCTTTCATGCCTGCGTCGAGTATGGCGGTCTCTTTGTCGGGCCGGCTGGTGACGGTCGTCAGCAGCGTCAATGCGCATTCGAAGTCCTGCAGCACGCTGTGATATTTCGCGTCCATCACGATGTATGAGCCGCCCTGTATCTCGGTTATGCCGGGGTACGCGCCCGCGATGTTGTATGTGCCGGTGCCGCCGGCGCTGACGATGCCGACCTCGATCCCGTTCTTCTCGAGGATTTCCTTCACGCTTATCAACACCTGCATGGATTCGATGCAGTTGGACTCGCTAACCTCGAATTCCGGCAGCAGTACGACGTGGCCCTCGTAGCCCATTATGCCCTCGAACTCGAGGCCCGGACTGTTGATGAGCACCTGCGCGAGCGCGAGCGCCTCCTCGACGCTCTTGACGCCGCAGCGGTGCATGCCGACGTCGACCTCGATGAGAACGCGGATGGTCGAGCCGACGGCCTGAGCCGCGTTCGAGAGGTCGGCCGCGTTGGCGGACGATTCGACTGCGACCATGATGTCGCAGTGGCGCGCGAGGTTGGCCAGCCGCCCGATCTTCTGCGCGCCGACGATCTGGTTGGCGATGAGGATGTCGCCGATGCCCGCCTGCGCCATGACCTCGGCCTCGCCGAGCTTTGCGCACGTGATGCCCTGCGCGCCGGCCTTGAGCTGCTTGTGCGCAAGGACCGGACATTTGTGGGTCTTTGTGTGCGGCCGCAGGTTGGCGGGGCGCCCCTCGAAATAGTCGGCCATTTTTTGCACGTTGCGCTCCATCTTGTCGATGTCGATCAGAAGCGCCGGCGTGTCGATGTCATATTTGCTGATGTTATCCATCAGGCTTTTCCCTAGGGCGCTGCCCCGACCGGAGGATGCGGCGCATCCCTTGTCGGCGACTCACCGCTCAGCTCGCGAGTTTTTCCCGGATAAATTTGATGGGGTCTTCGAGGCGGCTGCCGGTGGCGAACACCTCGGCGACGCCTATCTCCTTCAGTTTCGGGACATCCTTGGGGAGGATGGTCCCGCCGACGATCACCATTTTGTCTTCGGCCTTCTGTTCCTTAAGCTTGGCGATCACCTTCTCGGCCAGGCTCATGTGCGCGCCGGAGAGCACGCTCAGGCCGATGACGTCGACGTCCTCCTGCACCGCGGCCGCCACGATCTGCTCGGGCGTCTGCCGCAGGCCCGTGTAGATGACTTCCATGCCCGCATCGCGCAGCGCGCGCGCAATCACCTTTGCGCCGCGGTCGTGCCCGTCGAGTCCGGGCTTGGCCACAAGCACGCGAATCTTCTTTTCCGACATGTTCTGATGTCCTCCTCTGATATTGTCGATGCAAAACAGGCTTAACGAAATTGAATTCGGATATTCTCTCCGGGCATCGATGCTTCCCGACGCTAGACCACGCCTTCGTCGCGCAAAGCCTGAATCTCATCTGTCGAAAGGCCCAGCACCGCCTTAAGCACCTCGTCGGTATGCTGGCCCAGCGTGGGTGGGGCGGTGAAGTCGCCGTCCTCCATCGCAGAAGATTTTATGGGGTTTCCCATGGCCTCGTATGTGCCTATCTCGGGATGGTCGATCTCGACCACCATCTTGCGATGCCGCACCTGCGGATCGTTCAGGGTGTCCTTGATGTTGTTCACAGGCCCCGAGGGGATTTTCGCCTCGCGCAGCGGCTGCATCCACTCGGCGGTCGTCTTGGCCGGAAAAATCTCGTCGAGTATCTCGTAAAGATCGGCCTTGTTCAGCGCGCGGCTGATGAAATTGTCGAACCGCTCGTCCGACAACAGGTCATCACGCCCTATGATTTTGCAAAAGCTCTCGAAATGCTTATCCTGGAACGCGACCACGGCGATGTGGCCGTCTTTTGTCTTGAACATCTTGAATGGGGCCGCCAGCGGATGCTTGGCGCCTCGCCGTGAGGGAACTTCTTCGTTCGCGATGTAAGTCTGCGCGAGATACATCAGCAGCGACACCTGCGAGTCGAGCAGGCTGATGTCCAGCCTCTGGCCGCGGCCGGTCTTCTCGCGCTGGTAAAGTGCGGCGGATATCGCGTACGCGCCGAACATGCCTCCGGCAAGATCGCCCATGGGAACACCCATGACGACCGGCTCGCCACCCTCCGGCCCGGTGAGGCTCATCGTGCCGCCCATGGCCTGCAATATGATGTCGTAGGCAGGCAGGTCGCGGTAAGGGCCGTCCTGCCCGAAGGCCGAGACCGAGCACGAGATTATCTTCGGGTTGTGCTCGCAGAGGATATCATAAGTGCACTTGAGCTTTTCGAGCGCGGCGGGTCGGAAATTGTCATAGACGACGTCGGCCATCTTGACCATCTCGTAAAAAATCTCGCGACCCTTTTCCTGCTTAAGGTTGAGCGTTACGCTCTTTTTGCTGCGGTTGATGCTTAAAAAATACGCGCTGATGCCCCTGAGCGCGGCCTGGGCCGAGGTTGTGCGCGTGAAATCGCCGCCGCCGGGCTCCTCGATCTTGATTATCTCGGCGCCGAGATCGCCAAGAAGCATCGAGCCGTATGGTCCGGCAAGATAGCGCGAAAGGTCCAGTATCCTTACGCCCTCAAGAATCTTCTGCATGCTTCCCCCGGCTATGGACGGCACAGAGCGGTCAATTCGCTCATGTCGCCGCGAGTCTCCAGTTCATCCACGAACTGTAAAATTGCATCCGCC
>CBDUSG010000147.1:0-7237 GCA_965369575.1 uncultured bacterium
GAAAGAAAAATCTTCGAGCGGCTGGACGAAAAAGAGAAGGAAGAGTTTCACCGCGCGTTCCTGAAAAAAGAGCAGGCTCTGCTCGATGAAGTCGGAACCAACAGGTTCGTCCAGCGAAGCGCGCACGGCTCGCTCCATTCTCCCGGGTGATGACGACCCGGATTTGAGAGAGGGAAACGTCGTTTGAAGTTTCAGCTCTACATGTTGCTGTTGCTCCTGGTTTTCGCCGGCGTTTCGGCCTACGAGCTGGAGCGAAGGGGGCTGCTCACGCGCGAGGTCCTTGACCGCTTCATCGAGGCGCGCATGAGCGCGAAGGAAACTAAGATGCTGCCCGTCGAGCCGGTCGGGCTCGCCGCCTCGGTGCGCGAGCGCGCGCAACAACTGCGCGAGGACGCCTACGGGCTGCGCACGCTGAACGCCAGGCTCGAGGCGCAGCGAGGCGAACTCAAGGCGGAAAGGGCCCTGATAGAGGCGCGCATTAAAGAACTCAAGACCGAGTCCGAGGCTGCCTCGGAGGGCAAGCCGACCGCCGAGATGGCTCTGCTTGTGAAAATGTACGAAAACATGCAGCCCGAACAGGCGGCGGCGGTCATGGACGATCTGCCCGGTCAAACCGTGGCCCGGATGCTGCTGCATATGAGAGGAAGGCAGGCCGGCCAGATAATGGGCGCCCTGAAGACCGACAAGGCCGCCGAAGTCAGCAAGCTGCTATCGACCGAGGACGCGACCAAGAAGCTTCCCAAGCCCGACACGGTCGGAGCGCCCAGATAGATAAGAACGACTTCGACAAAATCCTGACGAAAGGAGGTGATTCAGTGAAAGACATCGACGCCCGAGCGACAAACCTAATGAGCGCGGCAAGCGCAGGCGCTCGGGCGCCTTCGGGCCGAATTTCCGCAGCGGCGGCAAGCCGCGGCGACGGCTCCCTCGCGGGCGCGTTCGAAATCCTGTTTCGCAGGATGAAAGAACACACCCCCATGGCGAGTCCGGAGAGCGGAAATTCGCCCGCCACGCGCACGCCGGACGCGCCCGGCGGTCTTTCTCCGCCGCGCGCGCGGGATGGCGCTTTTCTCTCAGTGCGCACCGGCGGTACGGCAGAGGCCGCTCCGACCGTGGCGGCAGCCACCGGGCCGGGTGCGGGACCGCCCTTGATCGCTCGCGATCTTGAGCCCGCCATGCCGGCCTCCGGGACCGGAGATGTGGCGACAGCCAATGGTCCGGGCGTGGGACCGCCCTTGATCGCTCGCGATCTTGAGCCCGCCATGCCGGCCTCCGGGACCGGAGATGCGGCGGTCAGCGTTGCCGGAGACGGCCCGCAGCGATTTGCATTCGCGGCGGCGCAGCGGGAGATGCTCACGCGAGACGCGATTATCCCGCAGCCGGTTGCTCCGGGGCCGTCGGGATCGGCCGAAGTCCCGGTTCCCGGCGCCATGACTGAGATTCCGGCTCCCGAAATCGCGGTCAAGGCCCAAGCTATCGGCGTTATCGCCGAGGCTGAAGGGCAGAGGATCGGCCCGGTTCCTGAACTCGAGGGGATCGTCGGCCGACTGCCGATAGATTCCGCGGTCATCGCAGTCGCAGAGGCTGCGCCTGTAGGCGAAACGCATGCCGCGCCGAAATTGCAGGTCCGACACGCCCGCATCCCGGTACCGACCGCGCAGAGCTTCGTCATGACCGAAGAGGCGGCGCCTTCAGCGGTCCAGACCGCTGCTCCCTCGCGCGCGGCGTTTTCCTTCGCCAATCTGCTCGAGGGCGGCGAACCGGACGGGAACGCGAATCCCGGTCCGGGCGTTTTGCCGGAGACGCTTTTGCCCGATGCGTTCGCGCGGGCAATGGCCGAGCAACCGCCGAATCGAGTCGCGGCTCCCGTGGCGGCGGTCGGCGGCGGGCGCTTGATCGACGGGCTGGTGCAGGGCGTGCAAATGGCGCAGCGCGGCGAGGCGACGGAAGTCGTCGTTCAGCTCAAGCCGGAGTTCCTCGGCAAACTGAGCATACGCGTGCTTGCCGACGATCACGGAATGCGCGTCGAGATCCGGGCCGAGAGCGAGATGGTTCGGCAGGTGATGCAGGATAACCTGGCCGACCTGCAGCAGAGGCTCTCGGAAAAGGGTCTTGCGTTCGACCAGATGAACGTCTCTGCCGAGACCGGCGAACACTCGCGTAAGGAACAGGCTCAATGGGCCCGCGCGCCGGCGATCGGCCGCGAGGCCGAGCCGGAGATCGCCGCGAACGTCGTGGCGCAACCCGCGCCGCTCTCCGTGAGCGGCAAGATCGATTACCTGGCATGATGGAGGGAGGTGAAACGAAGTGATTTCAGCAGTTTCAAACGACGGAGGTACACCCTCGGTTGTCACCGAAGGCTCGATGCTGGATGAGACGGATTTTCTGATGCTGCTCATCACCCAGCTGAGCAACCAGGACCCGCTCGACCCGCTCGATGACCGCGATTTCATCCAGCAGATGGCTCAGCTCAACACTCTGAGCGAGACGATAGATATGAACGAAAACATCCAGACGCTTCAGATGCTGGAGGCGGCATCGCTCGTCGGCCGAGAAGTAGAAGTCATCGGCCCGAACGGCGAGCACATTGAGGGAACCGTCACCGAGGTGTGGTTCATAGATTCGGAGCCGTGGCTCACGATCGACGAGGAAGTCGTCGTGAACCTTGATTACGTCGTCAGAATCGCATAGGATGAGTCTGATATGGTAGGCAAGGCGGACATAGGCGAAGGGCGGCCGATACGGCAGGTTCAACCGGCGCAAACGAGAATCGCTCCCAAGGAGCGCGCCGGTGAATCGTTCGACGCCGTCATCCGCAGGGAAATCGAGGGTTGGAAGGGCGTAAAGTTTTCGGCCCATGCCCTCCAGCGGCTCAGGACGCGCAGCATGCACCTGAGCGCCGATGACAGAGACAAAATAGTCCAGGCGATAGACCGCGCAGAAGCAAAGGGCGCAAAAAACTCGCTCGTGCTCGTGCGCGGGGCGGCGCTCGTAGTCAGCGTCGAGAATCGGACGGTCGTTACCGCACTCGACCGCAAGGAGATGAACGGCAATGTGTTCACCAACATCGACAGCGCCGTCGTCATGGACGCGGAATAGAAACAAGGGCAAAAGGAAGACGCATTAACCTTGATCGAGGGCAAGGTCGAGCCCTCGGCGGGCCGGACCCCTTCGGGGGAGGCCCGATGCCGCTGAACGACAGAGGCGGCATACGGGAAATGAAGTGAAGGAGCAAAAATAATGGGACTTAGCACCGCATTATTCAACGGCGTCAGCGGTCTCAGCACGATTTCGGAAGCGCTGAATGTAATCGGCGATAATCTGGCCAACGTCAACACTCCGGGGTTCAAGGCAAGCACCGCGCTGTTCCAGACGGTGTTCAGCCAGACGCTCACGGGGGCGAGCGTCCCCTCGGGCAACCTGCTCGGGACCAACCCTGTGCAGGTCGGCCTCGGGGTAACGCTCGCGACCATCGGCAGGAACTTCAGCCAGGGCAGCTTCAACAATACCGGCAACCTCTCGGACCTCGCCATCCAGGGCAACGGGTTTTTCATCCTGAGCGACGGCGAGGGAATCGCGTTCACTCGCGACGGCTCGTTCGCGCTGGCGGTCGACGGCACGCTCGTCGATCCGGCCACGGGCCTGAGGGTGCAGGGATGGCAGGCTGTCGGTGGTGTGGTCACCTCGACCGGCGCGGTGGGCGACATTGTCGTTCCGGTCGGTTCGTCGATTGTGCAGGAGACCTCGAACGCCCTGTTCTCGGGCAATTTCAATGCTTCGGGGATTATCGCGACTACGGGAACAATCACCGACAGCGCGGGCCTGCTCGACGCCACGACGGGTCTTGCAGCCACGGCGGGCACGGCGCTCACCGACTTGCAGGATGCGCTAGCCGTGGGCCTCGGGCTGGTCGCCGGCGACACCATCACGCTGACGGCCCGCATGGGCGGCGCCGATGTTACCGCTTCGTTCGTCGTCGGCGCGACGGTGACGACGCTCGGCGATCTGGCGACCGCGATTGAAGGCGGGCTCGGCATTGTCGACGGCAACGTTGCCATAGACCCCGCCGACGGATCGATCACGATCACCGGCGATCCCGGAACCGGAAACGCCATCACACAGGTCGTCATGACGGCCGCCGACGCTACCGGAACCGCCAGACCCGCGTTCAACGCCGTTTTCAACCCGGGCGGAGGCTCCGGATTCACCGAGACGACCGCCGCCGACGGCGAGAGCTTCGTGCTCTCCGGTCTCAACGTGTTCGACTCGCTGGGGAACTCGGTGCTGCTGAACGTCACGCTCACGCGCATCGGAACAAACACGGTGAGATACCTGGCCGAAAGCCCGATCGGAACGAGCGTGGGCTCGGGCACGATCACATACGACAACAACGGCCAATTCCTCAGTGTGGACAACAACCTCATTGCCATCGATCGGTCCGGGGCGGGAGCGATAGACCCGCTCGATGTGACGCTCGACTTCACGGGCACATCGTTTTTGAGCGGGACCAACACGATGGCTCTCTCGAGCCAGGACGGCTTTCCCATCGGATCGTTCGAGGAGTTCTTCGTCGGCATCGACGGCGTCGTCTCGGGCTCGTTCTCGAACGGCCTGACGAGGATTCTGGGACAGGTCGCGCTGGCGATATTCCCGAACCAGCAGGGACTGCTGGCCATGGGCGACAACCTTTTCCTGACGTCCGGCAACTCGGGCGAGCCCATCGTCGGCACGGCCGGCTCGGGCGGAAGAGGCACGATGGTTCAGGGGTTCCTCGAGGGCTCCAACACCGACATGGCAAAGGAGTTCACGAGCATAATAATCACGCAGCGCGGGTTCCAGGCCAACGCCCGCACGATCACGACGGCGGACTCGCTGCTCGAGGAGGTCATATCGCTGACGAGATAGGGCCCCGCCCGACAGACGGGCTCCGACGCGCGGACTGAAAGGCGTGTCCTGACATGATAAAGCTGACTCGCTTCGATGGTTCGGAAGTGGCCGTAAACGCGGAACTGGTCAAGTTCGTCGAGGCCGCGCCGGACACGATAGTTACGCTGACCTCCGACCAGAAGATTCTGGTGCTCGAGACGGTCGACGAGGTCATCGAGAAGGTGATCGAGTACAAGAGGCTCGCGTACGGCGCCCTGCCGCAGGTACGCGACCGGAAGGAAGAGACGAACGAAGTAGAGCGCTGACGTCTCGCCGGCCCGAGCGGGGAAGGAGAATCGGGCCGGCGCGGGTTCGAGGAGAAAAGTCTAAGTGGACATAGCGACAATTGTCGGCATAGTCTCGGGGATTTCGTTCATCTTAATAGCCATGTTGTTGGGCGGATCCCCGATAACGACTTTTCTCCATATACCGTCGATGATGATCACGATGGGTGGAACCCTGGCGGCGACGCTGATCAACTATCCCCTGCACGAGATAAGGGGCGTCATGGGCACCGTCCGCCATGCGTTCGCCTTCGAGGATCAGACGCCGACGTCGATGATCGAGATGCTTGTCCTGTATGCGACCAAGGCGCGACGCGAGGGTATCCTGACGCTCGAATCGGAACTGGAATCCGTCACCGATCCGTTCCTCGTTCGCGGTGTGCGCCTCGCTATAGACGGCACGGCGCCGGAGCTGATAAAGGACATCCTGACGACCGAGCTGGCGTACGTCGAATCGCGACACTCGCTGGGTCAGGGGATATTCACGATGATGGGCACGTATGCGCCGGCGTTCGGCATGATAGGAACCCTTATCGGGCTCATAAGCATGCTGCGCTCGCTCGAAGACCCTTCCCAGATAGGACAGGGAATGGCCGTCGCGCTCATCACGACCTTTTACGGCGTCTTCATGGCGAACCTCATCTTCCTGCCTATTGCGGGAAAGCTTAGGTCCAGAACGCAGAGCGAAGTCCTGATGAAAGAAGTCGTCATCGAAGGGATCCTCTCGATCCAATCGGGCGACAATCCTCGAATCGTCGAGCAGAAACTCAAGGCGTTCATCTCGCCGCGCCTGCGCGAAAACGTTCAGGCCGGGGGAAGGCACACCGGCTGAGTCAAGGAGCGCCTGATTGGGAAGATACGGAAACAGTAGCGGCGGCGGCAACGGAGTCAAAGCGCCGACCGTTCCCGGGTGGATGGTCAGCTACGGGGACATAATGACTCTTCTGCTCACGTTTTTCGTGCTGCTGCTTTCGTATTCCACCATACAGGAAGAAGAGTTCAGGCAGGCGCTGTCGTCGTTCCAGGAAGCGCTGGGGGTGCTCCCCCAAGAGCGCAGCCTGATACATTTCGAGCAGGTCCCGTCCGTGAGGGCGAGGCCGCCCATCCCGCCAAGGGAGGCCATAAAGCGGATACGGAACGCGATCTATTCGGCGGGCCTGAAGGGCCAGATAAAGGTCGAGAGAGACAGGGAGGGCATACGCGTCACCATCAAGAGCCCGATCATGTTCGACTCGGGCAAGGCAGACCTCAGGTCCGGGGCGCTTCCCGTGCTGGACGAGTTGGTCAAGATATTGATCGAAAGCCCGAACGCGGTGGTTGTGGAAGGACACACCGACAGGGTACCGATACATACACAACAGTTTCCTTCCAATTGGGAACTTTCGACCGCCAGGGCGATCAGTGTGGCGAGATACATGTTCGAAACGGGAAACATGAACCCTAAGAGGTTCAATGTCGCGGGTTACAGTGAATATCATCCCGTCGAGACGAACGAGACTCAGGAGGGGCGACAGGAAAACAGGCGGGTGGAAATTCTGCTCAAGAACATAGGGCTTACCGAGCAAGCGGAAGAGGGAGAATCGTGATGGGCGAGAGAGAGTCGCAAGAGCGCTCGACCGCTGAAGAAGAAGCCGGGCCGCCGCCGAAGAGAGGATCGAGCTTTTTATCAGTCAAAAACATCACGATCCTGGTCACGGGCGTAGCGATCGCCTCCGGGCTGGCAATACTCACGGTGGGCGGTTATATCGCCCCGTCGATAGAAAAAGACACCCTCAATATAAAGCCGCCCCCCCAGCTTTCCGAGCAGGGTGACACCGCGCGCCTCGATCAAATCGTGTTCTTCAGGCTCGACCCGCTTATCGTCAATCCGGCCGGCTCCGACGGCGAGAGATACCTCAAGGCCGCGGTCACATTCGAGATGTACGACCGGGCGATAGAGGCGGAACTCGGCAAGAGGCTCCCGCAGATAAAGAACCAGGTCAACAACATTCTCGCTTCCAAATCGATTTCGCAATTGCAGACCACCG
>CBDUSG010000148.1:0-7212 GCA_965369575.1 uncultured bacterium
GACAAAGCTTTGCGACATGCTGGACATCGAGTACCCGATCCTCAGCGCCGGAATGGGGCCCTCCCTCATAGGAGAGAGCACCGGCGCGCCGGTCGAATTGGTTGTGGCGGTCTCAGAGGCGGGCGGACTCGGAGTTCTGGGAGCCGCGGGTTATACAATCGAGGGGATGCGTGAGGCCATACGGGAGATCAAGGAAAAAACGAATAAGCCTTTCGGCGTGGACTTGCTACTGCCCAAACAACTTGTCGAGCTGGGGGACGTCGAAATTGAGGGTCCGAAGGAAATGCCCCTCCGCGACATAATCAAGTCCCTGCCTGCAGAATATTACGAATGGTTCGAGAAGGTCAAGGCCGAAATGAATCTTCCCGACATCGACACCTGTGTGAGGAGGGATACCACCACGATGCAGCCCATCAAGGCGGTGAAAGCGTGCATCGAGGAAAAGGTTCCTCTGTTCTGCGCGGGACTCGGCAATCCCGGCTTCATGGTGGAAGATGCCCACGACGCCGGTATGAAGGTGCTGGGCCTGACAGGTAACTCCAAGAACGCAAGGCGGATGGCCGAGTCCGGCGTGGATTTCGTCGTAGCGCAAGGCTACGAAGGCGGCGGGCATACGGGCCGCATCGGCACTCTGGCGCTGCTTCCTCAGGCCATCGACGCCGCGGCGCCCACCCCCGTTATCGCGGCGGGCGGCATCGGCGATGGACGCGGCGTAGCGGCGGCGCTTGCCATCGGCTGCATAGGCGTATGGGTGGGCACCCGTTTTCTCGCTACTGAAGAAGGCGGAATTCTGGATGTGCAAAAACAGCGCATAGTCGACGCTACCGACGAAGACACTCGAAGGGCTTACCTTTACACGGGAAAAACGTCGAGGACCATCCACAACAGGCTGCACGAGCTTTGGGAACAGTCCGGGCTCGAGCCGCTGCCGTTTCCCACGCAGGTCATGCTGGCTTCGGCTCTTGTCGAGATGTTCCTCAAGGGCGGCGAACTGGATTACGTCGCTCCGTTCTCCGGCCAGGTTGCGGGACTCATACAGAAAATCAAGCCTGCTCGACAAGTGCTCGAGGAGATGGTTGAAGAAACGGTGGATATCCTGACCAACAAGATGCCGGAAAACATTACCGCATCCTGAAAAAAACTGTTATGTCGCCTCCGCATTCAAGCCGTCAGGCAACCTCGCATTATGCCATGGTAGTGAGCCCGCATCCGGACGATGCGGAATTCGGGGCCGCCGGCACGGTGGCTCGGTGGACACGCGAATCGAAAAATGTCGTATACGTTATCTGCACGGATGGAAGCAAAGGCGCCAACGACCGAGACATAAAACCCGAGGCCTTGGTCGAAATCCGGGAGGCCGAGCAGAAAGAAGCCGCCCGGGTCCTGGGGGTCGAGGAGGTCGTCTTCCTGAGATATCCTGATCAGGGTCTGGAAGATACACCGGAGTTTCGAAAGGACCTCGTCCGAGAGATCAGAAAATACCGGCCTGAGGTCGTCGTAACCGCAGATCCGTATCGGCGGTATATCTGGCATAGGGACCACAGGATCACCGGACAGGTTGTCCTGGACGCCGTCTTCCCGTTTGCCAGAGACCACCTGGCATATCCTGATCTCCTCGAGGAGGGGCTTGAGCCGCATAAGGTCAAAGAGATGCTCTTCTGGGGAGCGGATGAAGCAAACTTCAGGTCCGATGTCACGGATACATTTGAATTGAAGATGACCGCCCTGCGCTGCCACAAGAGTCAGATCGATCAGTTCGACTCGCCTGAATGGATCGAATGGCTCAGGCGACGCAATCAGGCGATGGCGGAGGGGGAATCATTTGAACTCGCTGAGGCTTTTCACCGGGTGGAGATTCGTTATTAACCCCAGATAAACGGAGGACGATGATGAAACAAATCTGCGAGGATTTAAGGACCGAACATGAGGCCCTGGACGCGGTCCTGAAGAATCTGGACGAAGGGCAATGGATGACCATGACCCCTTCACCGGGATGGAACATAAAAGACCAGGTTCGCCATCTGGCGTATTTTGATGACCGGGCCGCACTTTCGACCTCCGATTCGGATGCGTTCGGCAAACACCTTGAAGAAGTCATGAGCGACCTCAGAGGCTTTATCAAAATGCTTGACGATGTCGGCAAGGATATGCCGATCGAGGAATTGACGAGCTGGTGGCAGAGGGAACGGACAAAGATGCTCGAGGCCTACGCGGCCACCGGCCGGAAAGACCGGCTGCCCTGGTACGGTCCACCCATGAGCGCTCTCTCTCACGCCACCGCGCGGCTGATGGAAACCTGGGTTCACGGTCAGGACATTCTGGATGCCCTTCGGCTCAAGCGAACCAACACCGATCGGCTGCGCCACATCGCCCACCTCGGCGTGACGACGTTCGGCTGGAGTTACGCAAACCGCGGCGCGGAGGTTCCTCAGACATCGGTACGCGTGGAACTGACCGCTCCATCCGGCGACATCTGGACGTGGGGACCCGACGAAACGCCTGAAAAGGTAAGCGGCCCGGCCGAGGATTTCTGTCTCGTCGTGGCGCAAAGACGGCACGTGGACGACACCGGGCTCGAAGTTGTCGGCGAGGTGGCGCGCGACTGGATGCTGAAGGCCCAGTGCTTTGCCGGCCCGCCGACAGACGGCCCCAAACCCGGCGAACGAGTTGTGGAATACTGAATGGCGCCGGTTTCTTTCCATACCAAAACCAATGGGTACCGATTCCTGCGTCATAAGAAATTATTCTTCGGCTGATCTGGACCGATATGTCCGATTCCATGCCGAGGCCGAATCCGTCTGCAGGTCCGACGACACTTTCTTTCTTGCTTCGCTGGCGGGCGGGTCGCCCAAACCCACCGACTCTTCTGAAAAAGACCTGTTCCTGGCCGAGGAACAGGGGGAAATTGTCGGCGCGTGCCGGGTGATCCCGGAGCCGGCCATTGACCGCGCCGTTTTGATGCTGTTGATCGCACCAGGGTTTTCCGGCCGCCCAGCCGAGGCCAAGCTGCTCCGTTCAGCGCTTGAGAGAGCCGGCGATCTCCGGGTGACAAGAGTGCACGCGGACCTAAAAGAAAAGGACTCGGCCGGACGTGATTTGTTCGCCGGTCTCGGATTCAAACCGGTCCGTCGGTACACCGAGATGACGCTGGATCTTGAGCCTGCCTCGATTGTTGAATTAAGGTATGAAGGCCTGTCCCGGCGTCCGCTCGAACCGGGCGGAGAGGCGCAACTCACAAAGCTTCAAAACCGCGCCTTCGGCGGGTCCTGGGGGTTCTGTCCAAATACGACATCCGAGATCGTTCAGCAGTTGAATGCACCCGGTTACGGCCATAATGGCGTCATATTGGCGTATCACAGAGAAAAGGCCGTCGGCTACTGCTGGACCGCGCAAGTGCGCCGGACGGGCGGGATGAGCGACGCGATGATCGGCCGAATACACATGATGGGCGTAGCGCCGGAGTTTCGCGGCCGGGGTTTGGGAAGACATATTTTATGGTCCGGTTTGAAACATTTGGCAGGCAAAAACATTCGGACCGTTGAGCTGACCGCAGACAGTAAAAACGAGGCGGCCTGCTCGCTTTACGAGAGGGCCGGATTCAAACCGAAGACGACGCTGTTATGGTACGAAAAAAAAATGAGATGACGCCCAGGCGGCTCGATCCATGAGCAGCGATCACTGCCCTCCGGGAACGGCTTCGGCACAGAATGCTCGGGGCGTCGTTTACAGATGCTATCAGGAGTTCCATCTCTGGGAATGCGATCGTTGAAGCTTTGAACCATGCGTATTCGGCCCCATATTCCGGCTTTATTCGATTCGGCCGGCTTCATCAAATCTTCCAAAAATCTTCCAAGATCAACAACGCTCAATCCCGGAATGGAATGACGGGCCCAAGCCGGCCTTTGACCCATAAAGGCGGGGACGCGGCCGATGACGACCGCGTAGCTCTGCGGTCCGACCGGAGATTGACTTTTCGACGACTATTACAATATAGTTTGAGCGTCGCATCGAGGACACCGGTCTCGGAGCTTTTCGGGGATCGGCGGCGCATTCGGCGGTTTTTGATTACAGTGCCGGATTGCGATCCATCGCCCCAATGGATCGCCGCCCCGGCCATCTGACTTTCATTCGGGAAAGGGATTTGCTTTTATGGTTGGGATAACGTCGTACGGCGCATATATCCCTATTTGGCGGTTGCCGCGCGAGACGATCGCCAAAGAATGGGGAATGCCGGCGATCACCGGCGAAAAGGCGGTCGCCAACTTCGACGAGGACGCGCTCACGATGGGCGTCGCCGCGGCGATCGACTGTCTCAATGGCGAAGACAGGCAGTCGGTCGACGGCGCTTTTTTCGCATCGACGACGGCGCCGTTTGTCGAAAGACAGGCGGCCGTTATGCTTGCGGCGGCCGCGGACCTGCGAAGGGACATACTGACGAGCGATTTCACCGACTCGCTCCGCGCGGGCACGCAGGCCATGCGCGCGGCGGCCGACGCCGTCAAGGCGGGCAGCGCGAAGAAGGTCCTTGTTTCGGCGACCGACACACGGATGGCGCCTCCACGCTCACAGTTCGAGATGCTGTTCGGCGACGCAGCGGCGGCTGTCATGATCGGAGATAAAGACGTCGCAGTCGAGATACAGGGTTACCACACGATGTACCACGAAATCTCCGACGTCTGGCGCGCCGACACGGACGATTTTGTCAGGACCTGGGAGGACCGCTTCGTCATCGAGGAGGGATTCGTCAAGGCGTTCAAACAGGCCGTCGGCGACTGCATGGAAAAACACGGCTGCAAGCCCGACGACTTCTCGAAGATAGTATCTTACGCGCCCGACTATCGCCGGCACCTGCAGGTGGCAAAAATGCTGAAGATCGATCCTGCCGCCAAGCTGCAGGACGGCCTTTACGCAAACGTGGGCCTCACCGGCTGCGCGCACCCGCTGCTGATGCTCGTCGGCGCTCTCGAGAGCGCAAGCGCGGGTGACAAAATCCTGCTTATCAGCTACGGCAACGGTGTCGATATTTTCATCCTTCAGGTGACCGAAAATATCGAAAAGATCCGCGGCGTCAGAGGGCTCCAGGGTCACCTTACGCCGAAAATGGAGATTCCCGACTACGCCACCTACGGCCAATGGCGCGGCATCGTCAGCGCGGAGGCCGCATCGCGGAGGCCGGCTTCGTCGCCGCCGTCATCATCGGCCCTGTGGAGGGAGCGCGACAAGGTGCTCCGCCTGCACGGGGTCGAATGCAAAAATTGTGGAACAAGGCAGTTCCCGCCTCAGAGGGTATGTACGAGATGCCGGTCGAAGGACGACTTCGAAACGATACGCTTTTCGGATAAGAAGGCGACGCTGTATACCTATTCGCTCGACTACATCGCCGGCACAATGGATGTTCCGCTGCCGGTGTGCATCGTCAACTTCGAGGGCGGCGGCCGCATGCTCTCGACGATGACCGACCGCGACGTGAGCCAGGTCAAGATAGATATGCCGCTCGAGATGTCGTTTCGGCGGCTGGCCAAGATCGGCGGCGTGCCCAACTATTATTGGAAGTGCATTCCGGCGAGATCATAGGCAGGAGGCAAGAACATGGCGCAATCCATCAAGGACAGAGTCGCGATCATCGGAATGGGCTGCTCGAAATTCGGCGAGCGGTGGGACTGCGACGCGACCGACCTGATGGTCGAGGCCGCATACGAAGCATATGAAGACGCCGGCGTCGAACCGAAGGATATCGAGGCCGCATGGCTGGGAACCGTTCAGTCGGGCAGAACCGGTCAGCCCGCGGCCGCGGCGCTGAAGCTGGACTACATTCCGATCACACGCGTCGAAAACGCGTGCTGCACTGCAACCGACGCCTTCAGAAACGCGTCGTACGCGGTCGCCGCGGGCGTGCACGACATCGTGCTTGCGATCGGCGTCGAAAAACTGAAGGACACCGGCTGGACCGGCCTGGGCGGATTCGGAACGCCCGGCTCGAGCATGGTCGAGCCCAACACGCCGCCGCCGGTGCAGTTCGCCATGGCGGCCACTCGCTACTCGTATCATTATGATATGCCGATGGACGATCTGAAGAAGACACTCGCGGGAATCGCCGTCAAAAACCACAAGAACGGCGCACTCAACCCGAAGGCGCACTTCCAGCGCGAGATAACACTGGAAAAGGCGCTCAAGGCGCCTATGGTGGCTTATCCGCTCGGCCTGTTCGACTGCTGCGGCGTGAGCGACGGCGCGGCGGCGGCTATCATCACGACACCGGAGATCGCAAAGAAGTTCAGGGACGACTACATCCTTGTCAAGGGCATCGGCATGGCAGTCGGCGGACAGCAGGGCATGCTGCAAGACGATTACGACTTCGTCCACTTCGAGGAGAACCTGCGCGCGGCGAAAATGGCATACGACGAGGCGGATATCAAGGATCCGCTCGAGGAGATAGACATGGCGATGGTGCACGACTGTTTCACCATCACCGAACTTGTCATCACGGAAGACCTGGGCTTCGCGCCTCGCGGCAAAGGGCCCGAATACCACGAGGCCGGTACGTTCGACATGCATGGCGAACTGGCGATCAACATCGACGGCGGCCTCAAATGCTTCGGCCACCCGATCGGCGCAAGCGGAATCCGCATGATCTACGAGGTCTACAAGCAGCTTCAGGGCAAGGCCGGCCCGCGCCAGCGCAAAAGCCCGAGGCTGGGCCTCACGCACAACCTCGGCGGGCGACCCGGCTCGTTCACCTGCACCGTCGCCATCTTCGGTAGAGACGAATAACCGAATACGAGCAACAGTTCCGCCGGGGCCTTTTTTGCATTGCAAAAACTTTCGCAAGTCCATCCTCGACAGATACTTAGCCAGACCCGGACAATCGGACCTAAACGGGATCGACCCCGCCGAATCCGACAGCGCCCCTCACATGATAAACATTGACCTTATTCGCCGTCTCATGTATGATGGTATACAAGTTTCGGCGCTGCATTCCATGAATGCGATCATTTCGGAGGATTCAATATATTGAAAGAGATAATCTTCGTAGAGCCCAAGGCGCCGGGTTTTCACATCTACAGCAAATGGTCGCTGCCCCGGCTGGGAACGGTCTTTTTGGGGACGATCCTTAAAGAGCTGGGCCACGAGGTGAAGGTCTACATCGAGGAGATCCGCAAGCTCGACAGGGCCGAGCTGCATTCGGCCGACCTCGTCGGCATCTCGACGATA
>CBDUSG010000149.1:0-7132 GCA_965369575.1 uncultured bacterium
CACCACACGGCGCCCATCTCGATGATCTACGCGCTCAGAGAGGCGCTCCGCGTCATAATGGACGAGGGCCTCGAGGCGCGATTCGAGCGCCATCGCATCAACCATCTTGCTCTCGTGGCCGGGCTCAGGATGCTCGAGATCGAATTGCTCGTCGACGAACCTTATCGGCTGCCGATGCTCAACGCCGCGATCATTCCCGAGGGTGTGGACGACGCAGGCGTGCGAAAACGCCTGCTCGGAGAGTTCAACATCGAACTCGGCGGCGGACTCGGCCCGTTCAAGGGCAAGGTGTGGCGTATCGGGCTCATGGGCCATTCGTCGACGAAGCACAACGTGATACTCTTTCTTGCCGCTCTGGAGAGGGCGCTGTCGGCCGAGGGAGGGAGGCTCTCGCCCGGAGCGGCCGTCTCCGCCGCGATGGAAGCATTCTCGGAGCATGAACGCTAAACGGCTCAAACGCGATCTTCGCCGCATCGTCGGCCCAAAGGCAATCCTCAACGACCCCGCAGGCCTAGCCGCATATTCATACGACTCTTCGCTCCAGACCGCCGTTCCCGACCTCGTCGTCTTCCCGGACACGACCGAACAGGTCGCAAGGATCGTGCGCCTGCTGAAGCGCGAGGGCGTGCCCTACGTCGCGCGGGGAGCGGGCACCAACCTGAGCGGCGGCTCTATTCCCCTCAGAGGCGGCGCGGTCATCGCGCTTGCGCGAATGAGAAAGATTCATGATATCGATCCCGAAAACTTCTGCGCGCGCGTCGGGCCGGGCCTGACGAACCTCGCGCTGCAGGAGGCGCTGGCCGAGCACGGTTTCTTTTTCGCGCCCGATCCCGCAAGCCAGAAGGTTTCGACGCTCGGCGGCAACGTCGCAGAGAACTCCGGAGGCCCGCACTGCCTGAAATACGGCGTCACGACCAACCACGTCCTCGGCCTCACGCTTGTCACGCCCGAGGGCGAAATCATGCGGCTTGGAGGCGAAACGCTCGACGGGCCCGACGCAGGCCTGCTCGGTCTTATCGTCGGCTCCGAGGGCACGCTCGGCATAGCGACTGAGATATACTGCCGCATCATGCCGCTGCCCGAGTCGGTCAAGACGATGCTCGCCATCTTCGATTCGACCGAGCAGGCTGGCCGATCCGTGTCGGACATCATAGCCGCGGGCATCCTGCCCGCAACCCTCGAGATGATGGACAACATGGTCATCCGCGCCGTCGAGCAGTCGCTCAGCGCCGGCTATCCGATCGATGCGGCCGCCGTGCTGATTATCGAGGTCGACGGTACGGGCGGGGGGCTCGGTGAGACCGCCGCCGAGATAGAGAGCATCTGCCGCGGCAACGCGGCGCGAGAGGTGCGCGTCGCCCGCGACGAGCGGGAGCGCGAGCAGCTTTGGGCCGGGCGGCGGGGCGCGTTCGGGGCGGTCGCGCGTCTTTTCCCGAACTACATGGTTTCCGACGGCACCGTCCCGCGCACGAAGCTGCCCGAGGTTCTGGCGCGCATCGCCGAGATCGGCCGCAAGTATGAGCTGGAAATCGGCAACGTGTTCCACGCGGGCGACGGCAACCTGCACCCGCTCGTTTTCTTCGATGCGCGCGACGCGGCGCAGGTCGAGCGAGTGCATCGCGCCGGCGAGGAGATCCTCGGGGCGTGCCTCGAGGCCGGCGGCACCATTACCGGCGAGCACGGTGTCGGCCTCGAGAAGATAAGGGCGATGCCCCGATTTTTCGGCGCCGCGGAAATCCAACTCATGCGCGATATCAAGAGTGTTCTCGATCCCTCCGACCTGTGCAATCCGGGCAAGGTACTGCCCGAGGCGGCGCCGGATCGGAATGATGCCGCCCGAACGGGAGCACAGGTCTCCGGCGTGACCTCCGATGCCGGAGCCGGTGACGCCGGTGAGACGCAGAGCCGTTTTCGGGCAAAGCCCGTATTTTCGCCTGCGGACCCGGCGGAGCTTGCGGCCGTGATCCGAGAACTGGCGGAAGGCGGAAAAACCTTCGCACCTGTCGGCGCGCGTACGCTTTTTCCTTTCCTGCCTTCGGTGCGCACGCCGGACGCATTCATCGAAACGACGCGGCTGGGATCGATCGTCGAGCACAACGCCGCCAACCTGACGGTCACTGTCCAGGCCGGACTGACGCTCGGGGAGCTTCGGAAAAACCTTGCCGCATCGGGCCAGTTTCTCCCCGTCGACGCGCCCTCCCGCGGCACGGTCGGGGGGGCTGTGGCCTGCGCGCTCGCCGGCCCGCGGCGGCACACATACGGGGCGGTGCGGGACCTCGTCCTGGGATTGAGATTCGTCACCGCCGACGGACGGATGCTGCGCGCGGGAGGCAAGACCGTCAAGAACGTGGCCGGCTACGATTTCGGGAAGCTGCTAGTAGGTTCGTGGGGCGCGCTCGGAATCATCACCGAGACAACGTTTCGACTGGTTCCTCTCCCCAGAGCGAGTGGCGCGGTTGCAGCCCGTTTCGCGCGAGCGCGGGACGCATATGAAGCGACTTTCAAGGCCGTTCATTCCAGACTCGATCCCACCGTCGCGACTCTGCTCGGCGACGACGCAGCCTCACACTTTGCCGGCGAGTCGAAGATCGATGTGCCAACCGGGAATAATACACTTGTGTTGGGGGCCGAGGGCGCTGCAGGCTCGGTCGAACGGCGCCTCGAAGAATTCGAGCGAATCTGCGAACAACACGGGGCCGAAGTCGCGCATCGAATAAAAAGCGAAAATTACACGGCCCTGATCGACGGCATAAACAGCTTGTGTCTTGAGGCCGACGACCCGACACCGTCTCTCAGCGTCTGCATCTGCGCGCCCTGCAAGGAAGCGCCGGGCATATTCGAGAAGATGAGAGAACTCGCAGGCGAGCATGGAGCGCGGTTGCGCTCGGTCGCCCATCTTGCGGGCGGATCGGTCTATTCGCGGCTGTTCAAAAAAGATGCGAAAGACGCGGACGGATTCGCCGGGGAAGTGGTGTCGACGATGGGAGATATGTTTCAGCGCTCGAGCATCACCGTCTTTGGCGTCGATGGAGACGGCGCCCAGGAGATTCCGTTCATCGTCGGAAACGATTCTTCGCAGTCGTGGCGCAGGGCCATAAAGAAATGCTTCGATCCAAAGGGGCTGCTGAATCCGGGGATGCGCGAATGGTAGAGGAAAAATATCGGGAGCTCGCCGAGCTTGAGGAGGAGATCGCGCGCTGTGGGCGGTGCGGCTTCTGCCAGGAAGTATGCCCTGTCTATCAAGTCTCGTCGGACGAAAGCGGCGTGGCGCGGGGCCGCAACATGTACGCGAGCGGGCTTGTCTCGGGCGGGCTGGAGATGTCGCCGCGGGATGAGGCCTTTTTTTCCGAGTGCCTGCTGTGCCGCGCCTGTGTAGACATGTGCTTTTCGGGGGTCAGGACGGACGAGGTCGCGCTGGCGGGCAGAAGGTGCCACCGCCGAATTCACGGGACATCGCCGATACACCGATACATATTCGAGCGACTGCTGCCCGACCATCGAAAACTGGGGAAGCTCGTTCGGCTGGTCCGGGCGACCGGTCGCGCCGCCGCGGCGCTGCGAATGTTCGGCTGGTTCGGCGTCGGTCTTGCGCGAGCCGAGCGGTTCGCCGGCGAAATTCCGCGGGAATTCTTGCGTGAGCGGCTGGCGCGAAAAGGGGCGCGGGGCGCGGCGTCGAAGACGGCGATGTATTTCATCGGATGCGGGATCAACTTTATGTTTCCGCATGTGGGGGAAGCGACGATCGCCGTTCTTGAGACACTTGGGTACGAGGTGATCGTAGTCGAGCACGGCTGCTGCGGGTTGCCGGCTTTCTCGCATGGAGAGTACGAGGCGGCCCGAAAGCTGGCCCTTGGAAACATCGAGGCGTTCTCGGACGCGCAGGATTGTCTCATCGTCACGGACTGCTCGAGCTGCGCCTCCTTTCTCAAGGACTACCCGAGGCTGTTTGCGGCGGACGACGCGGAAGATGAGGCCCGGCGCTCGCGGGCAGAACGGTTCTCGGCGTGCGTGCGCGATGCGACCGAGCTTCTTTCGGATTCGGCTGAGTCGCTCTGGCCGGCGACAGGAGGGGCGGCAGACCGCCTGCAGAAAGTTACATTTCACGAGCCATGCCACCTCGGCAGACATCAGAGGCTCGGCGATCACGCGCGCGAGGTTCTTCGCGCGATGCCCGCCGTGGATTTCGTAGAGATGAAAGAGGCCGCATGGTGCTGCGGCGCGGCCGGCGCTTTCGCGGTCGAGCATCCTCGTCTTTCGCTCTCGATTCTCGAGCGAAAAGTCAGACATGCAGAGCTATGCGGCGCCGAAACGGTGGCGACGACCTGCCCCTCGTGCCTGATGCAGATAGGCGGCGGGCTTTCGGACGCGGGACTGAAGGTCGACGCTCGACATCTGACGGAAATCGCCCGGGACACTCTGCGAAGTCACTAGAGGGCCGCCATGTTCGGGGCGCGTGAAATCTCATGGACAGGTGGGATGCGGGGACCGCGCGCGTCGCTCCCGCGTCAGGTTATGGCGGCGGTCCGCCGCCTGAGCGATCTGACCAGGCTGGGCATATCCAGCGGTCGGGAGAAATAGTCCTGGTTTTCGCCGTCGGAGTTTTGTATGTCGGTCGTGAAAAATATCGGGATATGCGCAAGCTTCGGATCGGCCTGCATGCGGGCGGCAATCTCAAAACCGGACATGAGGGGGAAAATAACCTCGACGAGTACGGCGTCTGGACGCTCGCGCCGGACCCGGCCGAGGACGCCCCGCTGAGTCGAGCAGCCGACAACGCGGAAGCCTTCCTTTCGGAGCCGCTTTGCGATCTCTTTAACGCGGCCGCGATCGAGATCGATCACCAGCACTTTTGGATTGGCTTTATTCCCTTTTGCCGGAGCCGTGGCCATTTTGCCCCCCGTTTCCGCACATACTCACCCTATTATTAATTTTACAGCTTGATTTTTATTTCCGCAACCTTGTATATCTTCAGATCCGATCTTTTTCCAATCCGGATAGGGTGGTATGCCGGATTCAGAGGCTCCAGCGACACGGCGTTTCCATCTCTGATATACCGCTTGATCGTAACGCCCTCATCGGTTTTTGCCAGGACGATGTCACCGGGATTACATTGCATGTTGGGCGAAACGAGCAGGTAATCGCCCTCCTTGATCCTCCCGCCGACCATGCTGTCGCCCTGTGCGATGACGTAAAAGGCGTTTGCGTCCGTCGAATCGGTCAGCTCATAGTCGGCCCCGAATCCGGGGGGGAAATCCAAGTCGCCCACATCCAGCCAGTCTCCGCATGAAGCATTATTGATGACCGGAATGTACCTGTATTTTGAGGGAACGGGCGGCTGCGGCGCTCCCGAGAGAATTTCTGTAAGCGATACATCGAGAGCTATCGCGATTCGAGAGAGCACCTCCAGCGATGGATTTTTCTTTCCGCTTTCTATCTCGATCACGTAGGACTGCGAGATATCGGCCTTGCGCGCAAGGTTGGTGCTCGTCAGTTTGGGATTCTTTAATTTCCTGAGCGCCCTGATTTTTCCGCCTACTCGCACGGTGATGCCTCCTTCTCGAGCCTGATTGTACACGATCATGCGGCCATTTGTCAACTGGCGCCTCCGGGATATGTCCCGCACCAAAAAAGGGCTTGACAAATTTATCGCTATATGCTATATTATGTGCTGGCAGCGATAATATCGCCGCCACAATCAAATATCGTCCATGATGATGACACGTACCGAAAATACGCTGAAATCGCTCAACATGCAGCTCAGAGCCTGGACGGCGCATGTAGAGAAACTAGGGCTGGCCGACAGGGCGAGGTTCATCGAGTGGCTCTCTGAAGCGCTTGACCCACAAGAATTTGCATCGCTTATTGATGCGGAGATCGAAAGACCGGCGCTGTGGAGAATTTACCTGCGTGAACGCTTCGGCCCATGTGGACCGAGTCGCCGGCAGTGAGGGGATATGCCCTTTGTCGACAGGATCGAACAAAAGTGCGCGGAATGTTGGATTGACTGGAGGTGCATCGGATGGCTGAATATTTCAACGCGAAAAAACTGCTCCCGTCCGAGCTGATGGCCGCAGTGCTCAAGCATCTGCCGACGCAGAGCCGCAGCGGCGCCATCGTATATTTCAGCGAGGATTACTACGCCAAGCGCAACGCCGAGATAGGCAGGGGTTTCCTGAAATGCCAATCCGATCCGGGGTTCGGCAGCCATCTGGAAATTTATGAGGCGCTCTCGGAGCAGTATGGCCTGACGGTGCGCCAGATATGCAAGATAGTCAGGAGCGTGAGGGAGCGGTCCGGCAAGCAAACGCCCTCGCGACGACGGTACTCGGGAGTTCGCGTGGGGCGCGCGTTTCGCAGGATGACCGTGCGCACGACCGTGGAATAGCGACCGCCATCTTCAGCGACGCCAAAATCGAAATATTTCCCCCAGTCGGTCCGCTCTCAGATTTGGTTCCGAATCCAAAACTCAGCTGCCTGAGAGCCGGGGCCCGGACATCGCGTCTTGCGCAGTTCAGACTTCCCTGTTTTCCAACAAGTTGTCCACCACGGCCGGGTTGGCGAGGGTCGTCGTGTCGCCCAGGTCTTCGCTGCCTTCGGCTATCTTGCGAAGAATCCTCCTCATAATTTTGCCGCTCCGTGTCTTCGGGAGCGCATCAGCGAACTGAATTTTGTCCGGTGTCGCAATGGGACCGATCTCGCTTCTCACGTGCTTGATGAGCTCTTTTCCCGGCTACAGATAGGCCCGCCAAACAAATCGGAAAAAGAGACTAGGAACTGGAAGACTGGCGCGGGACCGGAACAGTTCTGCTCGTAGACAGCATGCCGGGGCAGAGCACCAGGACACACCCAAATATTCCTATCAATAGTAAATGAAGACTGAATGGCACATCCAATGAAGATTATCCGCAAGAAATCCAAAGCATCACTATGGCAACATATTCTCTGGACGTGTCAGCCGGAATCTAAATCACAAAGACTGACACTACAAGACTGGCAGGAAAGGGTCCTCAATTCTATACTGTTGGCAGGGTTGATCCTTGGCTTTCTCGCCTATCTGCCCAGCGTCTGGCTATCTTTTAAGGAGGGGTTGTATTGGGTTGCAATTATAGATAGCCTCGTCTACGGCTTCATT
>CBDUSG010000150.1:0-7116 GCA_965369575.1 uncultured bacterium
AATATTTGCCGACGATCTCGCCTTCGGGCGAAAACAAATAGGCCGCATTGTGGAACTTGAACATTTCGTTGATATCGCTCTCGGATGCGCCTTGGCTCTTCATCACTCTGACGCCCAACTCACTGCTGTATTGTTCCGCTCGATCCTTTGCCCCCAGAATCAGATATGTATCCAGCGAGGACGTCAGATGTCCTATCCGACTCCTCAACTCGGGCTCTTGCTCGATGAATTCGGGCAATGCATATTCCGGCCACACCGCAAAATCGATGTCGGCGGGGAGTTGCTCGGTCAATTGCGCGTATACCGAATAATCCGAACTCTCGTCCTGCACGAGGCCGATGCGCACCGTCGGATTGTGTTCTTCTCTCATCGATATGATCCCGAAAGCCAGGATCAGTCCGGACAGCAAAAAAACTGCAACTGAGGTTCTGATTGCGAGTCGCCTATCGGATCGATTCAGAATCAGGGAAACGACGACGGAGTTCACCAGGACGATCAGGAACGAGATGCCGTATTGGCCAAGGATCGAAGCAAACTGGAGTACGGGAAGGAAGTTGTGTTGCGAATAGCCGAGACTCATCCACGAAAACTTGAGCCACCAGCCCTCAGACCTGAAATACTCTATCGCGACCCACAGGACGGGGGCGGAAATTGGTAGGGCAAATTTGTGCTTCCATCTAGATAGTATGAATTTCAAGATAAACGCATACAGGAAAAAGAACAGACTTATGACAGCAATCAGAGGCAGCGCTGTAACTCCAAAGATGCTGTATGTCCAATGCAGTGTCCCATAGCACAGGATTGCCCCGAGCACAAGCCCTAGTGACGGCGCCCTGCGATACACAAATCTCCATTTCTTTCGTTTTTCGAATGTTGAGGCGCCGAGCGCATAGAGAAAAGGCGCCAGCGCAATCCATGCCAGAAAATGCAGGTTAAATGGCGGAAACGAAAGTAAGAGCAGAATCCCTGAGAGGGTCGTCAGGAAGTACGGGTTGAGGATAAGGTTTTTTAGGACCATCAGTATAGGTTGGGGACGGCCTCTTCGATGTTAATCCGGAGTCGGACTGCGACTGTTGCATGCCTAGTATACATCATTATCGCTTGTTTGTCCAAATCTCCGCGCCTCCCATCTCGCGAAAACGCGCTGGTTGCGAGTTGGTAAGCACTTGGTATCTTCAATGAATCAATCCCAGGCCTTTACAATGTTCGGAATACTTCGATATAATCTCTTGTGTCCGCAAGTTATCTCGCGGACTGGACATATTCTGTGATAGAAAATGCTGAGGGAGAAACATGAGAAAGCTTTCGGTCGTTCCGAATCTCTGTATCGGCTGCGGGGAATGCGAACTGATGTGCTCGCTGAAGCATTCGGGCGTGTTCAACCCTGCGGCTGCGCGAATAAGGGTCGAATATGACT
The DNA here is from genome assembly GCA_965369575.1 of uncultured bacterium. GTDB lineage: Bacteria > Abyssobacteria > SURF-5 > SURF-5 > SURF-5 > CBDUSG01. The sequence goes on from CBDUSG010000150.1 coordinate 1,418, forward strand.
CGGGCGAAAGTTGCTACGAGCCCGTGATATGCATGCACTGCGATGAACCGGCATGCGCCGGGGCGTGTCCGGCCGACGCCATCTCGCACGACGAAACAACGGGCGCCACGATTGTTGACGAGGAGGCCTGCACGCAATGCCACGAGTGTGTAGAGGCCTGTCCTTACGAGGCTATTAACGTTGCGCCCGACGGCTCCGTATTGAAATGCGACCTCTGCGGCGGCGAGCCCGCATGCGTCCGGTTCTGCTCGAAGCGGCCGGGGATGACCGGCCCGTTGGCGGACAATCCCGATGCCGCGACGGCTCTGGTCTTTGCAGAGGATGGATAGGAACCGCAGCGCGCGAGCTTAGCCCGCGGTTGCGTTGGAGAACATCGATTATGCGCGGTTACGGCGACATTGTGAGAATTGATTTAACGAGCGGATCGGTCGAGCGCGAGCCCGTATCACTCGAGCTGGCGAGCAAGTTCGTCGGCGGGATGGGCATCAACGACTGGTTGCTTTGGCAGCATTTTTTGACGGTCGATCCGAACATCGACCCCATGAGCGAGGACAATGTGCTCATAGCCGGCCTCGGGCCGCTTGGAGGAACCGGCTTCGGCCTGGGAAGCAAGATGAAGTTTACGTTCAAATCGCCCCTGACCGGTTTTTTCGGCGACAGCGCCGTCGGCGGAAGTTTCGCTTCGCAGATGCGATGGGCGGGCGTGGACCATCTCGTGATCACCGGCAGAGCGAAAGAGCCGGTTTACATTTATATAGACGACTCGACAATCGAGATCCGCGACGCCGGGCGTCTCTGGGGCCTGAGTACCTATGAAACCGCGGAAGAGCTTCGTTCGGGAGAAGTACCGCCCCGGGCCGGCGTTGCGAGTATCGGGCCCGCGGGCGAGAACGGCGTGCGCTACGCCTGCATCGTCGTCACCGAGGAACGGGCGGCCGGGCGCACGGGTTCGGGCTGCGTCGCCGGCAGCAAAAATCTCAAGGCCATTGTCGCAAATGGCACAAAGGGAATTTCGGTGCACGATCCCGATGCTGCGATGGCCGCCGCCGAGCGCATTTTCGAGGCGGTAGACTCCGACCCGCTGGTCTACGTTTTCAAGAAGAGCGGAACGCTCAACATGGTCGATTTCTACGACGCCATCGGGAGCAACGCCTATCGCAACAACCAGTTCCAGAAGGTCCCCGACGAAAAGATCACCATGATGGCGCCTAACTGGTACGCGGCCAACTTAAAGCTTCGCGACCGCGCATGCTCGCCGGGATGCACGTTCGGCTGCGATTCTTCGTGCCGCATCAAGGGCGATGAAACCGAACTCGCCCGGCGGCTGGCCGGACCGGCGGGCGGCAGCGTCGAATACCTCAGCATCGCCACTTTCGGGATGGGATGTGATATCCCGGATCTCCCCGCCATCACCCGCCTGCACGAGATGTGCAACGAGTTCGGAATGGATTTCGGGGAGATCGGCGGAATAATTCCATTCCTGATGGAGCTGTGGCAGCGCGGCATCATAAAGGAAGAGCACACGAGGGAATGGTTCGGCGAGCCGGTTTCACTCGAGTGGGGCAGCTACGATGCTGTCGAAAAAATTATCCGCGCGGTCGCACTGCAGGAGAACGAACTTGGCAGAATCTGCGCCAATAGCATAGAAAAGACTGCCGAAGCGCTCGAAAAGATCACGGATATTCCGACTACGCCCTATCTCGTCTGCGGCAAGGGCGGCCTGGCGTTTCACGAGGAGATGAGGTCGTTCCCGATATGGGCTGTCAACGCGGCGGTCGCCTCCCGCGGATGCGATCATCTGAAAGGCATCAACATAATAGACAAGGCGTCACGACAGGATATCTCGATGAAATGGCTCGGCAAGAAGGATGCGGGCATCGCGTACACCCCCGACATGAAGGGGATCGCCGCCGCCGTCGCCGAGAACCACTCAGCCGCGATCAACTCCCTCGGCATCTGTATTTTCAGGCCGGCCACCGACCCGCTGCGCATGCCGCCTGAACTGTATACCGACGCATACACCGCGCTGACGGGCATCCCGCTGACGCCCGGGGAACTGCTGATCGCGGGCGAACGCGCATGCAATCTGGAAAAGGCCTTCAACTCGCGTCTGGGACTCAGGCGAAAGGACGACCGGCTTTGCGACAGATGGATGAACGAGCCGGTGACTTTCGAATATGGCAAGGGAATGAAGGCGGCCGACTACCTGGACGATCTGCTCGATGAGTATTACGAGCGGCACGGCTGGGACCGGCAAACCTCGCTGCCGACGCGCGCGAAGCTGGACTCACTCGGCCTTTCGGACGTCGCCGACGTGCTCGAAAAAGAAAAGGCGCTCGTGTAAAGGATTGACGCATGGCCGAAAGATTGAAGATAAAGGTCAGATATCTCGGCGCCTTCACCGATGTCGCCCGCTCGAAAGAGGAAACGCTCGAGCTTGCCTCTCCCCTTGTCGAAAAGTTGATCGACTGCCTGATCGAGCGAAACAACGAGAAGTTTCATGAGCTGTTGATTGACCCCGACACCGGAACACTCCGTGGCGGGACGACCCTGCTCGTGAACGGCCGTCGGCGCGATACGCGGCACAGGCTTTCCGACGGCGATGAGATCGCGCTGCTCACCCCGGTCGCGGGCGGATGACGCCCGGCGAGTCGCCGCCGACATGAGATGCTTCGCATCTCTTCTTTTAAAGAGCGTTTCATAGCGGGCCTTACTGAATCATTTCCAGTGAGAGCCTGTCCAGTGCGAACAACACATAGGGGACGCAAGGATACGAAGTATCCGTGGCAGGGGGGCCTCCCTCCGATACGAGGTATCCGTGGTTGGGAGCCCTGCCCCCCGGCGCCGTTATTGCGCCGGCGGGCGATGACTGCGCATTTCTTCGATGAAGGTCTGCAGATCGTCCCTCATCTGTTTTTCGAGCGGCAGAAACCTTAGGCCCATTGGATATTTGCCTGTGGATACCGGCGAGGCGGCCGCCCAGCGTATTTCGGCGTGCAGATCAAGCTTCGGGAGATCCTTACCCTCTATCTGCAGTTTTACCTGCGTTCCCTTCTCCAGTCGCATCGGCATCAAAATGCCTGCACCGGCTAAGCTGAGGTTGATGACTTCCGCCTGCGACGGTCTTTCGGACGGCTGCGAGGGCAGCAGCAACTGGGCTTCGCCTATCAACCTTTCGATTATCGGCCTCGGCCAGTCCCTGCGCTCGACGAAAACTTTTTCGATATCGTCCATCCGGCACCTTCCATCTGTCTCAGCGGCGGAAAATCATTCCGAGAATCGCCGAGATCAGCCCCAGGACTATTCCAACGGCCGATCCGCCGAAAAAACCGAGCATGCCGAATTTGAATGCGCTTACCAGCATGGGCCCGAGTGCTTCGCCAAGGGCGTTGAATATTCCCAATCCCGCGCCACCGAGAGTTCCTATCAACGCGAAGGTCTCCACGGAATGAACGAACCTTTCTCTTCCGGTTCCCCTGTCGAGCGCCATTTTGGTTCTCCTCCAAGGTTGAACTCAGCATTCCTCGGCAAGTTGCTGGAGTATCTCGATTCCTTGTTTTATCGCCTCGTCCGACGCCGCGAAAGAGAGGCGGAAATGGCTGTTCTGTTCGGAGAAGACGTTGCCGGGAATTATCAGCAGGTTGCGGGCGATCGCCTTCTCGACAAACTTGACGCCGTCGCCGCCGGGCGCCTTCGGGAAAATATAGAAAGCGCCGCCCGGTTTTTCAACCTCGAAATGGCCCTTTAGACCTTCGTAGATGAGATCGCGCTTGGCGCGGTACTCGGCTATCTGTTTGCTGATGTCGAGGTTCAGGGCCGCGACGCCCGCCTTCTGCGCGAACGAGGGCGCGCAGACGAAGCTGTACTGCTGCAGCGTCTTCATCGATTCTATCACCGTGTGAGGCCCCGCCGCGTAGCCGACGCGCCAGCCCGTCATCGCGGAGGATTTGGAGAACCCGTTGAGAAGCAGGGTCTTCTCGTAGTATTTCGCGAACGTCTCGTGCGGCTGGTCATAAATGAAGTGGTCGTAAATCTCGTCGCTTATCACAAGCAGATCGTGCCGACGCGCAAAATCCGCTATCGCCCGCAACTCCTCGGCCGAATAGGTTCTCCCGGTAGGATTTGACGGGGTGTTGATGACCAGCATTTTCGTCTTGGGAGTGACCTTTTCCTCGAGCTTCTCCGGGCGTACTGCGAAGTCGGGATATGTATCGATGAACACGGGCTTTGCGCCGAACAGGTTCGCCAGGTGCTTGTACATGACGAAGTAAGGATCCGTCAGGAGCACCTCGTCTCCCTCTTGAACGAGTGCGATGAAAGCGAGAGTCAGGCCGCCGGAGACGCCTGAAGTTATGAGAATATCCTCGAATTCGACGCCGTGGCGGCTTCGATATTCCTCGCAAACGGCATCTCTCAGCTCCTGGATTCCCTGGGTAACCGTGTAACTGTTGAATCCCTCTCGAATGCTGTCGATGGCCACCTGCTTGATCTCGTTCGGCACGTCGAAATCCGGCTGGCCGATACTCAGGTTTATGGGATTCTTGAGTTTGGCTGCGAGGTCGAACACCTTTCGAATTCCGGAAGAATCGATCATTTTCATTCTGTCAGCGAGCATAATCTTACCTTGGGGTTTTTGAGGGCCGAACATTGTGAAAACTCGCAGGATTATAACAGAAGACCGGCCGTTTAGTCAAAGCCCGGCATCGAGACGGGCGGGCCTTTTCTTCTAGTTCCGGGAGATGGCGAGGACGCCTGATTCCTGTCGGAGACAGAACATGGGCGCGCCACTTCTCCACGCAGCGCGCCCGGCCATGCTTTTCTGCAGCGGAGGCTCAATCCTCCTTTTCTTCGGGCTCTTCAGATTCGGATGACTCCTTTTCTTCTTTCTCCCCTTCTTCCTGCTCCTCTTTCGGTTGTTCCGCGGAGGCCGAGGGGCTATAGACGGCTTGTTGACGCCTTATGGCGGCGAGTCGCTCCTCTTCCTCACGCTCAAGTCGGCGCCGCCTGACCATTATATACAGCCCGCCCAGAACAACGACCAGAATGACGATAATGAGGATAGTGGTTGTATTTCCCCCTTCCGAGGGCTCGGCCGGGCCGGTCTTGTCTTCGCTGTAGAGCGCCTTCAAGGTGGAGGCGGAGCCCCGGATAGCCGACATTTTTTGGTCCAGAACGTCGGCTCTCGCGATGATTGCATCGGCCCTTTTTTCAAACGCGGCCGCCCGTTCGCTGATGCGGTCTGCCTGCTCGATCAGGTCTGCCGCCGATTCGCTCAGGCCCCCTGCCTCACTCGAGAGCGATTCGGCCTCAGCGACGAGAGCCGCGTGCTCTTTTCGCAACTCTATTGATTCTTTGAGGATACGATTTACCGCTATTTGAGCGTTGATTGCTTCATGGCCCTGTTTTTCACCGTTTTCGGCGCACGCCGCCGCCAAAATGGAAACAATCATCAAAATTGGGATGATTAACGCCAGTCTTCTCCTTGTCATCGGCAAACACATCCTCTCTGGGCGAAATTTTGGAGGTAATGGAGACTCGTTTCACATGTTTCACGATTACGGGAATTGCGGCCCGAGGGCTCGCGAAGAGGAACTCTCGAAAACCAAGGTTGGCCGCGGAGTTGCTTTTTTTTACCACACGATTTTACAAAATCTAGCATAATTCGAAAAGAATTTCAAATACCCGAGCCTCCCTTTTAC
>CBDUSG010000151.1:0-7086 GCA_965369575.1 uncultured bacterium
GCCCGGAGCACGAAGCGCTTTTGGAGATGTACTGCAGAACCAAGAGCGAGGGCTTCGGGCCGGAGGTGAAGAGGAGAATCATGCTTGGCACATTCGCGCTCAGCTCGGGATACTACGACGCCTACTATCTCAAGGCGCAAAAAGTGCGGACGCTGATCAAGAACGACTTTGAAAAAGCGTTTGAGCGGTGCGATCTGGTGGCCACGCCGACGGCGCCGACTCCCGCTTTCAAGATCGGCGAGAAGACGGACGATCCGCTCCAGATGTACATGGTCGACGTCTGCACGCTGTCGGTCAACCTGACCGGACTGCCGGGAATGGTCGTGCCGTGCGGCTTTTCCTCAGGCGGACTCCCCATCGGTCTCCAAATAATCGGCAGGCCCTTCGACGAGCAGACTCAGTTTCGCGCAGCGTACGCCTACGAGCAAAGCACCGAGCACCACAGGGCGACGCCGGATTTCAGCCGAATTGAAGGCGGATCGCCGGCCTGAGTCGATCAACTTTCCGTTGCGCTCCCCTTCTGAGGACGGAAGACGCCCCTTTTCCGCTTCGTTGACTTCACCGCAACGTTGTGCTAAAATTGGTTTCTCCGGACTATTAGCAAAGCAGCATTGCGAGGGCGATCAGGCCCGGTGAAATGCCGATAGCAAAAAAGACCCCTATTACATCCCTTTTTCTCGCCGTCCTTCTCGTTGTCGGGGCGAGCGCTCCCGCGCGGGCACAGACCCGAAAGCTCCCAGCTCAGGATGTCGTCGTGCTCGTCGACTGCTCTACAAGCATGGCACCCTATCTTCCCGCCATTACCGGCATAATGAGCCGATTCGCCGGCGGATCGAGACGGGGCGACTCGTTCACGTGTTACCAGTTTTCGAGCAATCCGATCCTCATCGCGAGAAAAAAACTTGAAAAGCCCGGCGACGTGGGAAAACTCAGGGCGCAGATCCAGCAGTTGCGCCTGGGCGAAAACTCAACGAATTTCACGCCGGCGATCGAGAGGGCGATGGCGGATGTGAGGGTTTCGCTGAGTGCACGGCCCTCAAATGAGAGGGTTCTGCTGCTGATAACCGACGGCCGTCGGCATCGGCAGGATATACGAAGTGAGAAGAGGGCGCTCCGGGAACTGCTGAAAAGCCATTCCGACATGAAAGCCGGAAGAGACTACTCTTTTTATTGTTTTTATATCGGCAACTGGTTCGAGACCGATATCGAGCGCGATCTGCAGGAATATCTTCTTTCCTCGGGCGTTTATCTGGCGAATTGGCCCGAAGACCGGCAGTGGCTCGAGCAGCTTTCAATCGCCGACATCCGAATAATGGACCGTACGGCTTTCCTCGGCGATTTCCCGGACGTTCCTGAACAGGGCTCCTTCTCGATAGCATTTTATCCTCGTCGCCCCTCGCGCGAAATCACTATGGTGGAACTCAGAATAAAGGCGAATTTTCCGGAAAAGACGCTCGACAGGTTTTTCACGATCAGCCCCAGACGCTTCATCTGCAAGGAAGAGCCGTGGGAAGAAAAATTCACTTTCGAAACGCGCGGCTTTGCCAAGGGGGATTACGCCGGAACCTTTCATTTCAGACCGACCGAACCCCAGGCTCTGTTGCTCTCTCCGCGTCCAGTCGATTTCAGCTTCACCGTACTGGGCGTTTTGCAGGTTAACATTCCGACAGTGTTGATGTTCGGGCCCACCGGCCTGAGGGGAGAATACAGCGAAACAAGACAGATTTCGATTACCGCGAACAACGCCTATTTCCCCGGCAGCGCCAATGCGATCTCGGTGGCCGCCGATATCGAGCTGCCGGAAGGAGTCAGGCTCGAACTGTCAAAGACGATGAAGGGAAAAGAAATAAATATCGAGATTACGGTTTCCCGCGATCAGGCGATAGCCATCCGAGACGGCGGAAAATACGAGGGGAAAATCGCGCTCACGCCCAAACCCGGCTGGACACTGACTCAGGATGAAATCGCCGTTTCCGTCGATGTCGCCGCCCGGAGCGTAGATACCGGAGCGGTCGCCCTCTACTCCGCGGTAGTGGTAGGTTTCATTATCGCCATCGTCGGGTTCGTGTTAGCCTTCGAAAACGTGAGAACGGCATTCAAGGACTACCTCGCCAAGAAGACGGCGCCTATAGGAAAGCTCGTCGTTATCGCCGATCCGACAAAGGGGGTCGCCAGAAACATCAACCTGGAACGCCTGGCCGAGAAGAATCAATCGAGGGAAATAAAGATCGGCGCCGCGGGCGGCGTCCACGTCGATCTTCCGCATATTTCAATGATAGATAAGACGTACACGTTTTCGGGCCGCAAGGCCGGAGATGCGGTGCATACCGTTATCGAGGCGGGAAAATCGACGGACGAAGTGGTAGTCAACGCAATGTCCCGGACCGGCGAGGTGCATCTCAGGCACCTCGACAGGGTCAGGCTGGGCGCGTTCGAATTCATATATGAGATCCCCAGGCTGCTCAAGCAGGTGATTCTTTATTATCTCAGCGGCGAGGTCGTCGAAGGGTGGCTGCTCAGTTGGAATATCGACGCAGAAGGCTTCCACTTCATGAGCAGGGAAGATGATCCCCGGCAAAAAGAGAAAAAAGAATCATACGCCCGCTTCTACGAATTAAAGGCGCTTGCCTTCGTCCGCGATTTCGACGGCGAACTGACGCGAAGGCTGCTCTCGCTCGACATGCCCCAAAGCGGTCATCGCGTGCGGATTTTCCTTGCCGATCAAGAGGAACTCGTCGGATATGTATTGAATTGGAAGAAGCCTAGAGAAAAGTTCTATCTCTTTCCCGAATCCATGGGCGACAACATAATGTTCTTCGTGATCGAGAAAAACACGATCAGAGACATGTCCCTGCTGCAGGAAGATGACAGGGGAGCAGAGCGGGCGCGCAAGAAACTGGCTCAAGTGCTTGGAGAAATGAAAAAGGAAGTCGCGGGCTGACCGGCCGACTTTCCTCAAAGGAGTGTCTTAATAAATGATGCACAAACTGCTCGTGGTCATTCTTGTGGGAGCGCTGATCGGGCTGGTGGTCTGGGACATATCAACGCGCGCTTCCGTGCCCGAGACGCGCGTCGACAGCCAGCATTTTGTGTGGATCACATGCCCCTCCTGCGAACGGATGTTCTATGTCGAGAAGACCCAGCAACAGGGTTGGTGTCCGTATGATGGAGTGCAGTTCGATTTCTCCTCCGGCGAATGATCTCTCCGGGCTGGGGGCCGCTTGAAAAAGCAGATAGGCAAGTACAGGCTGCTCAAAGAAATCGGCAGGGGTGGCATGGGAGAGGTTTATCTCGCCCAGGACACTGAATCCGGAGACAAGGTCGCTCTTAAGATACTTCCCCCCGAACTTACGCGCAACCCGCAATATGTCGAGCGCTTCCGCCGCGAGGCCAAGGCCGTTTCCCGACTCGAGCATCCGCATGTCATAAGAGTCTACGACGTCGGCGAAGAGGAGAGCGTACACTTCATTTCGATGGAATTTCTCGGCGGCTCCCCGCTGAGCGAGATGATTCGAAAACACGGCCGCCTGCCGATTCTCGATGCGGCAAAAATCATCATCGATATCTCCGATGCGCTCGAATTTGCACATTCCAACGGAGTCATTCATCGCGACGTCAAGCCCGACAACATCCTCTCGGACGAAAAGGGCGAGTTCAAGATCATGGATTTCGGCATCGCGCGCATGGATGAGGGCACGCAGCTGACCATGACCGGCACGATCATGGGAACGCCCGAATACATGTCGCCAGAGCAGGCCTCCGGCAAGAAAGTGGACAAAAGGACCGACATCTATTCGCTCGGCATCGTCTTTTACGAGATGCTCACTGGAAAGGTCCCTTTCCGCGCGGAAACCGCGCTCGAAGTGATCCAAATGCACATCACGCAGGTCCCGGAATCCCCGAAAGTGCATAACCCCGAGATACCCGGCAACCTGGCGGGCATCATCGGCAAAATGGTCGAGAAAAAACCTGCCGACCGCTATGCCAGTTTCAATCATGTGGTGAACGCCATCACGCGGGCAATCCCGAAAGCCGCAACCGCCTCAGCCAAGGCGCCGGTCAGGCCGGTCAAGCCTGCCAAGGCGCAGCCCGTGGAAAAGGCCGCCCCGCGCGTGAGAGAGCGCGTCGTGCGAGAGATTCCGGCGACCGTCAAACTCGCCCTTTCGTTGAGCATTCTCCTCAATGTCGCCCTGTTCGCCCTCTATATGCTGCGTCCGGCCGCCGGCCCCGTCGAGCCGGGGCCGCCCTCGTTCGCCATCGGCGGGCAGATAATAGCGCCGCCCACTGCGGCCGGCAGTACCATGTACGTCGGCACACAGGACGGCGCCCTCTATGCCTGCGATCTCCGCACGGGCCTCGTGGACTGGGTGTTCGAGACGGGAGACCAGATAACGGCGGCGCCGCTCGTCGTCGACGGCCGGGTATACGTCGCCTCGTGGGACAAGCATGTTTATGCGCTCGATGCTTCCGCGGGGGGCACGCTCATCTGGAAGGTCAACACGGGTGACATCATCTCCGCCGCACCGGTGCTGTCGGAAGGAATCCTCTTCGTCACAACGAGAAAAGGCGGCGTGTTCGCCCTCGACGCGAAAACGGGCGCCGAAAGATGGAATGGCAATACCGGAGGCTCGGGCAACCTTTCGCCGACCGTCCTCGAAGGAGTGATCTTTATGGAAGGCGAGGGAAGGCTGCTCGCGTTCGACGCCACCGCCGGCAGACGGCTGGGATCTTTTTCCGTCTCCCGAATGAAGACCTCGCCCGTGCGCGTCGGCAACAGGTTCTACTACGTCAGATACGATGACGAAAGCGGCGTGGACGAACTGCGTACCTTCGAGGTCGAACTCGACTATTCCCGGAACAAACTCCGCATGATCCATCCGCAGTGGAGCGTCCCGCTCGCCGGCGCCCGGATCGAGTAGCGTCCCGCGCCCGCCGGCGGTCGGCTCGAGCCGCGGCGCCCGCGTCGGCCGGCCCGCAAGGACCGAAAGGATACATCATGAAAAGAAGACGTGGATTTATTCTACACGTGGTCCTCGCGATCACTTTGATCTGTATGGGCGGCTTCGCCCGTGCCGACGAGCCGCCGAGCGGCGCCCCCGAGCCGGCCGCAAACGTCATCCTGCTCATCGGCGACGGGATGGGTCCGGCCGTAATAGGGCTGGCGAAAGACTATGCGAGAATCATCGAGGACAGGCCGCTGTGGATTGAAAAAGCGATGATGAAAGGCGACGTCGCCCTCGTGCACGTGCCGGCCCTCGGCACGCTCGTGACAGACTCGGCGGCAGCCGCGACGGCAATAGCGACCGGCGAGAGGGTAGCCAACGGCGCCGTCTCGCTGAGCGCCGACGGCCAACCGCTGACGACAATACTCGAGATTGCCAAAAGAGATTCGCGCGCTACCGGGCTCGTGACCACGACGCGGTTGACGCATGCGACGCCCGCCTGCTTCGCCGGCCACGTCGATGACCGCGACGCCGAGGACGAAATCGCCGAACAGATGCTGGCCGCCGGAGTCGACGTGATGCTGGGCGGAGGCCTCGGGCACTGGATTCCCGGCGGAGCGCCGGCCTCGGACTATGCGGGATTCGACGGCGAGTCGAAGCGAAAAGACAAGACAGACCTCGTCAGAAGGGCCAGGCAGGCGGGATACGGCTTCGTGACGAATAAGGACGAACTAGCCGCCGCGGGCACGACCGGCAAGTTGCTCGGAATCTTCGCGAACTCGCATCTTCCGTACGCGCTCGACCGCCAGCCCGACGACGGGGCAAATGTTCCGTCGCTCGTCGAGATGACCGAGGCGGCGCTGGAAATCCTGTCGAAAAACAAGAACGGCTTTTTCCTGATGATCGAGGGCGGACGCATCGATCACGCCGAGCACACCAACGACGCGGCATCGATGATCGCCGACATGATGGAGTTCGACGAGAGCGTCGGCGCCGCGATGTCTTTCGCCAAAAAGAACGGGCGAACCGCAGTCTTTATCACGGCCGATCACGTCACCGGCGGTCCGAGCCTGTCGGCGCGGTACTCCGACGAAGCCGGAGCTACTATTTATCCCAAAGAATCAAACCTCAAAAAAATCGCAAGGCAGGACGCGTCGTTCGAGTACATCCTGACCGCGTTTTCGAAAAATCCCTCGCCCGCAGAACTCAAGCGACTGATCAAAAAGCACAGCGCCCTAGAGCTGAGCGACGCGGATGTCGCGCTTATCCTGAAGGGTGAGCCGCCGGGACCTTTCCACGTCATAAAGCCGGCATACCGCCGATTCGGATATCCCGCGCTCGCGCTGGGCCGCGTGCTCGGCCTGGAATACGGCTTCACATGGTCGACGGCCGAGCATTTCTCCGAGCCGGTGCTGCTCATCGGCTGCGGCGCCCGCGCCGGCCTCGCCCGCGGCTACATACAAAACACCGACATCTTCGCGATCATGAAAGAGGCGGCGGGACTGTGAGACCAGCCTGCTGGAATGGTTATCGAAGGAGACGGTTTTATAACGCGAAGCGGAGGTCTCTCTACTCGCCCGCCCTGAGCATTGCGTCCAGTTTGCCTGATTCTTCGCAGGCGTAGAGGTCGTCGCAGCCGCCGATGTGCTGGTCGCCGATGAATATCTGCGGGATCGTGCGGCAGCCGGCCTTTTCAAATATCTGCTTCATCGCGTCGGGATCGGCCCCGACGTCGATCTCCTCGAACTCGACACCCTTTTTGCGGAGCAACGCCTTGGCCTTGTCGCAGTGGGGGCAGTAAGGGCCGGTGTAGACTCTGACTCGTTTCATTTTGTCCCCTTCCCGGCGACTCGCCTTGTGGGGGGCAGGTTGCCCCCCACACCCCTCCATGAGATGCTTCGCATCTCTATTCCTGACGATTGTTGTCGAGGTCTTTCGCGCTCTGCCCCATATGTCTGTTTTTCGGCTTTCAGCCTCACCGGATCAGTTCCAGTGCTAACCTATCCAGCGCGGCTCTCACATAGCCGAGGCAAGGATACGAAGTATCCGTGGATGGGGGCCCTGCCCCCTACCATTGTTTTTTCACAAGTCCGCGCTCCATATCGAGAATGTGATGCAAAACGCAAGTGCCTATTTCAAGGTG
>CBDUSG010000152.1:0-7084 GCA_965369575.1 uncultured bacterium
AGCCTGCTTGATCCCTAATTTGCTGCAGTCATTCAATATTCTGTCGGCATCCTTCCAGGAGAATTTCTTGTTCATTAAATCAACAACATGCTGGCTTGCGCTTTCCAGTCCCCAAAATACGGAAACGAATCCGGCTCTACTCATCTTCTGCAGCAGATCGTATGTCATGAGGTGGTGTATGTGGGCTTGTCCTCCCCATTTTATCTTCATACCGTTTTCAATGATAAGGTCTACGAATTTTTCCAATTCCTTCACATTTGCGTTCAGTATGGAGTCAGAGAATCTCAGAGTCGGTGTGCTTGTAAATTCTTCGACCAAAGGGACTATCTGTCGAAGCTCCTCAAATGCTTCTTCTGCGTCACGACATCTATACTTTTTGAAGTTCGGCTTTTCGCTGCAGAAATGACACCTGTAAATGCATCCGCGGCTGAAGTAGAAAGGCAATGACCCTTTACCGGTATATCTTGATAAGTCAAAAAGATCAAAAGCAGGGAAGGGCTGTTTATCTTTAAGATCGGGGAGTTCTGCATCGCCTGTGTCCACGAGAGCACCATCGTCGTAGTAGGCGAACCCTGGAAGCGTAGTTTTCCAATTCCCGGTCTCTGCCAGATTTTCCAAGTATTTCTTGAGTGATATCTCACACTCACCTTGGCAAATGATATCGCAGTGCCAATTCTCCGTATGCGACAGAAGTTCCTTGTTGAGCTCACCCGGGAAGCAATCCACTCCTCCAAACATTATGGGTATATCCGGCCGTTTGGACTTCAGATATTTCGCTCCTTGAATGGAGAAATACCTGGTGCAGAAATTGACCGAAAAACAGATCAAGGAAAAATCGCCCCCGTCTAAAATATCGGCGAGGCGGCCATGAAGCCATTCGCTGTGTTTGTCCCACAACCGTCGGGGGAGTTCATCGCCATTCCAGAGGTGGGTAAAATCCTCGGCCCAGTATTTCCGATCTTCTTCATCCACCACATGATAATAATCGATATTAAGGTCGTGCAACTCTACGTCAAAGCCGGCGTCCCTTGCTACGGCCGCCACGATTGCAAGTGCGTGGAATGGCTGATTCACAGCCCAGCAGGGCATTCCAACTAATGCAATCCGTTTGTTTTGCCCGAGTTCGTTCGAATCCATTTAAAGTACCTATTGCTGTTTTCTCTGGCGCCTCGCTCAGGATGCCGATAACAATGATTGCCGAGCGCTGTTTCTAGGCGCTACCGCGATGGTTTTCGAGGACTTTCTCATATATGCTCTCGATTTCAGATGTTTGTTGGGAGATATCCTTGACGGGCTTTATTCCCTTTTTCAATCGCGGCAGATTTTGCGGATCTGAGATTATCAACTGCAATTTCTGCTGCAACGAGTCCTCGCTCCCGGTCTCGACAAGGTACCCATCGACTCCGTCTTCCACAGCCTCTTCCAAAGCGCCAATGCGAGAAGCGATCACGGGCGTGTTTGTCAGAAACGCCTCTCTGACAACGAGCCCGAACGTCTCTTCCCAAAGCGATGGCACTATTGCGACGTCTACCTCAGACAATATCTCTGCCATGTTTTCGTTGCGGTATAGTCCCCGGAAGATAGCTCGGGCGGGGCTCGCAAGCCGCAAGAGTTCTCTTTCGTATTCAAAATCGGCCCCGGGACCGAAGATCATCAATGAAGCCTTCGAGCCGGGAATGTTTGCAAACGCATTTAAGAGAACCTCTATCCCTTTATGTTTCTGCAGGCCTCCGAAGTATGCAAATCGCACTACGTCTGAGACTGTTTTTTCCGATTTGCCAAACGATTTTGTGTCGAGGCCATGGTAAACGGCTCTGATCTTATGCTCGGGAACTCCAAAACCAACGTATTTCGCTTTTACATAATTTGAGGGAGTGATTATGAAGTCGACTTTGCTCAACATAGAAGCCATAATATCATAGCGTTTTATAAAATGGGCAGTTGAATCGTAAAGGCTGTCAACCTGCCTTCTCAACAGCCCGATCTCGGCCCTGAGAACGGGGATCTCATCAATTTCCGGCATGAACGTCGTCTTAAGTCTGTGCTTCAATCCAGTGGGGATCATTCGCTTGATCGAAAAACCTCTCGACGATGTCCTCGAAGTATCCTGTATGGACGTGTCTTTATCTTTTTGGGACCCCTGAGAAGGACCCAGGACGCACCAGGCACACTTGTAGCCCCCATCCGGCCCGGCGCAAACTTGTCCATCACGATTAAGCAACTGAACTCTGGGACAAACGTACCAGTAGTCATGCGTCGTAAGCACCATAGGGATGCATCTCTCAAAGATTGCTTGAATAATGGACGATGAGAGACCAACGAGATGTTGAATGTGAACGATGTCGGGTTGAAATTCCTCCAAATACTTCCTGAAGCTTTCTTCCACATGCAAATCCACAAATGTTCGGAACATCTCGGTTTCACTTTCAAACCAATTCCCAAGCTTTATGATCTTCAAGCCATCATATTCTTCACGGAAAACCTCGTAGCGAGGAGCCTTTGTGTTGTCGAGACTCGTGAATACAGATAAGTCATGTCCCCTGTGGATGAGTCCCTTGGAGAGATAATAAGTGCTTAATTCTGTGCCGGTCACGCTCTCCGGCGGAAATTTATGAACAACCTGTAAAATTCTCATGCTGCCAATTTCACCTCCGGGCCGGCAGTCCATATGGGGATCGCGGCCGAGTTTCCTTCATCGCGTTCACTTCAATGCTCTCCTTGCGCGGGATCTGAACTCATTGGAAAACAGATATTTCCAAAGCGATCTTTCAACCGGGTTTCGGAACAATCCTTCCATAAGCTCTCTGGCCGATAAGGCGGCAAATTGATTACGGGAGATTAATTCCAAAGTTTGCTCGCTGTTGTCATGCATCGGCTTGTGGTAATCCTTGATACATGGAATGCATCCCTTGGGAATTTCTTGGTTGATGATCTTCTGGCGGAACTCAATGAATTTGTCGCCGTTCCATATTTCCGACAGACTCTTCTCTCTGACGTTTCCCAGAAAATCGTAGTCCTGATGAAAACAGCAAGGTTTGACACGGCCGTCGGACTTTATATAGATTGTCCTGAACGGTTCCCGGCAATAAGGCTGTTCCGGGGAGGCCTCGATGTATCGCTTGACATTATAGGCCACCAGTTCATCAGGCGACAGCGAATGCACATCCTCGCATGTTGAATCGA
Organism: uncultured bacterium; assembly: GCA_965369575.1. Classification (GTDB taxonomy): domain Bacteria; phylum Abyssobacteria; class SURF-5; order SURF-5; family SURF-5; genus CBDUSG01. Next base: position 3,184 of record CBDUSG010000152.1, read on the forward strand.
GAAATTGGTCGGAATAGATTTTGATACTATTCCTGTCGGCAATCTCCCGACACCTCTCGATAACCGGAGAATCTCTCTCAGGTTCGTAGGATTTCTTCTCCTCTTCCATTTCAGACATAAACTCATACGTGACGAGGGCCTTCAATTCGATTGATTCGAGTCCCCATGAGGTGGCGAGTTCCAACAGGTCCGGCAACTCATGAAAATTCGACTGCATCACGATAAAGTTGATGCTCATCTCCGGGATGGTCCGCAGCTTACGTTTCTTCATTTCATGCAGGTACCTGAGATTCTTGACGACCTTCTCGTACTTCGCGCCCTCGTGTATTTTTTCATACGTCTCCTTTGTCGCGCCGTCGAAGGAAACGACAATTCGGTCGACTCCCTCTGTAACGATGACTCGGGCCATTTCCTCATCCAGCAAGGTCGCGTTCGTGAAGAAGTCGATGTACACACTATTGGATTTTGCGAGCTTAATGATATCTTTGAAATTCTTATGGAGTAGAGGCTCGCCAAATCCGAAAGGATGCAAGATGATTGCGTTTTCGAACAATGGATAGGCAGTTTCATAGACTTCTTTCGGCATGAAACGCGTGGAACCCAGCCAACCGTTTCCATGAGTGGCGCACATCTTGCACCGAATGTTGCAGGTGTTGCATACTTCCAGAAAAATCTCGAGAGGCGTGTTGGTAACCTCCGCTTTTGGGGTGTTGAATGAAGTGAGAAAGCTGCTTAAATTGTCCCGCTTCCTCCGCAATATTTTCTTGTTTTTTGGATCGCCCATTTTCTTTCAACCTCACCAATAAGGGAGTGCCTTATAGGGGAATGTTTGCTGCGTCAGCTTCCCGTTGTTTCTCTTGTATCTTCAGACCCCATGATACAGCGAACATCTCTCGTTTCTTTCGGGCGGTCTGACCTTATTGTTTCTCCAGTGATTCCATAAACGATTTCAGCGATTTGTGGGACGGAAAATTGCTGATGAGAAATTGATGCCTGATCTCCAGTGGAACCATGATAAGTATTTCGATAGGAACACAGAATATCATGTAGATTGAAAATATGAAGCTCTGGAATTTCATAAGTCGAACCTTCTGAAGAATTCTAACTGTATAGTCTCTCAACACATTAACGAATCTGAAATAGTCGAACATCAACTTGCCGAGTAGACCATAATGCTTTTTCCAGAAATAAGATGTTCCCTGGAATTCAGTTGAGGATCTGTCCGCCTGCTTGCCCGATTGGTTTGCTACGTGCAGAATCTCACAATCCATCAGGTGCTTTATCTTGAGGCCGGCTTTATTAATCCGAAGGCCCCAGTCCAAATCGTCAACACAAAAGAAGAATCCCGGATCAACGGTGCCCACCGTTTCGAGCAACTGCCGCCTTATCATCATGAATGCGCCTATCATGTAATCCACTGTACCGTAAGAGCTTAGATAGTCATCCGAATATGTCACCCCATTGTGGGGATGCACTCCGATGAGGCCGGCCCTGTACAGTTGATTCAAGAAGCCATATATGATAAATTTATGAAGAGGACGAAATAATTTTGCCACAGCCGTCTGGTAGGAACCGTCGGGCAGCTTGAGACGACAGCCGGCGGCCGCATACTCGGGATTCTCTTCGAGGAACATTAGCACTTTTTCGATCGTTCCGGTAAACACGACGGTATCAGGATTAAGGCAGAGAAGATACTCTCCCTTTGCAGCGGACATCCCCTGGGCATTGGCGGCGGCGTATCCTCTGTTTTCGCTGTTCTCTATCAGGCGGACCTGCGGAAATTCGGTCTTCACCATCTCCCGGCTTCCGTCGGTGGACTTGTTCTCCACGACGATGACCTCGAAATCGCTGCGCCCTACGGTCACATACACCGAGGCAAGGCAGTCTCGGAGCAGGTCCCTGGTGTTCCAGTTGACCACAACAACCGAAAGCTTTGTGCTTTCATTTGACTCTTTTGGATTCATGAGGCGGCCTTTCAGTCCTCGTTATTGCCAACAAAGCCAAGCCCCGATAGTTGAAGTTCCTAGCTTCTCCTGATAATGGCCTTGATTTTGCGCATAATCCGGAAGGGCCACTGGTTCAACAAATTTTCGACAAGATTTTCCACGGCTCTTAAGTCCCTGATAATGTTTGCACGTTCGCGAGGCAGGTCACTAGTGGCGCTTTCCTGATGGTTCATCCGTTCTTCCAGGCCGCTCAGCCTTCCTTCATGCTGCAGGATCCCGTTTTCCAGATAGAATCTCTGCTGGGTCAGCATATCTTCGCCGTGCCGCTCGAGCCTGTGGATTTTCTCGCTTTCGCTTGTCAGGTGCTCGAGGATAATCTTTCTAAGGGCCTCGACATCCCACGAATCGGTCGGCGGCCCTTCGGCGCTGCCGGCAAGGTCCTCATATGCGGACATAAACTCGCGGGCCTGCTTTTCGAGGGAAAAGCTCTCCGCTACGCTTTTCCTTCCTCTCTCGCCCATCTCGATCGTGTTGTCCCAGTTGTCGAGGCAGGACCCGATCGCGGCGGCGAGGGCGCCGGCGTCTCCGGGAGGAACCAGCACTCCGGTTTGTCCGTGCTCAATCAGTTCGCCGACGCCTCCCACCTCGGTGGCAACGACGGGTATCGCGTGCGACATGGCCTCGAGTAGGACCATGGGCAGGCTCTCAACGAGCGAGGGGCACACGAAGATATCGGACTCTGCGTATACCTTGTCTATATCGGCGACTTCGGTGTGGAATCTGACCGTGCCGCCCACCTCGAGTTTCTCCACCAGATTGTAGAAGTATATGAAGTCGCCAGGGAAGACCTTGCCGATAATGTTCAATGTCGTCTCCGGATGTTCCTTCGCGAGGTCGGCAAAGGCTTCGATCAGATATTCGATGCCCTTTTGCCTGATGATATTTCCGATTGCCGTGATCGATCTCGCGGGGGAAGCATGCGTGCGAGACGCCGACCTCGCTTCAACCCCGTTGTGGATGACCCGTATCTTCTCGCCAGAATCGATTTTCCTTTCGCTACAGTATTCGACGAACGCCTTTTTTGTCGCCTCCGACACCGCGCATATCAGTGTGGAGGACCTCACTGCTTCAGCGAAGAGCCTATCGTCGACCCTTTTGAAATTATAATGCTGAACATGGCTCATCAACTCATGAGTGTGCCAGACCGAGGGGATGCCGCACAATTTCGCCGTTATGACAGCGGGGAAGCTCTCGAGCGTGTTCGCGTGCACGACGTCGTATTTTCCCTCGCTGAGAAGCATTTTCAGCAGCGGGATGTGATACTCATCCCATCTGCAGTGTCCGACCGAAATTATTCTGTATGGGACGTTGGCCCGCTCGAACCGCTCGGTTATAGGGCCTTCGCGCGGCAAGAGGACAAGCGGCTCGATCTTCTCCGAATCGAGCGAGCCGATCAGGTTTACCAACACCTGCGTGGCCCCGTCAAGCTCGGCGCTGTGGTTTACGAATAGAATCCTCATTGTCACGGTAATTTCCAGTTTTCCGTCGGCCGTTCGGCCGACTGTTTTTCCAATGGCCATAGGATTCAGCGGCGACGCCGCGAAACTTGAGGCCGTGAAATTCTACCATGTCCGGCGTACTGCTGTCGAGGGTAATACCCGCGACAGAAGCGGAAAGGCCACCATGTGCAAACCCCGACATCCCGTCTCCACGACAGCATGCGAACCGTTCTCCATCAAATTCTGCGGGAGGTCTCCCCGCGATTCCATACTTTCCTTCGGGCCGATACCCCAGCCTGCCCATCAGGCGCCAAAGGATAATCGGCGCCGAAAATTTGAAGACGGCATCGAGCCTCGACATCCCGGTCGCGCGCTCGACAAGGCGTAGGTCGGCAGCGGTTGACCGGATAATTTCCCGCTCTTTTTTTCTGGTGGATATCCGGCGTTCTCGCCCAT
>CBDUSG010000153.1:0-7072 GCA_965369575.1 uncultured bacterium
CGCATGTCTTTCCTCGCGCTTTCCGTACGGAACTTCAATTCTGCCCGCCAAGCTCGAGCAGGTCGGCGCGGCCGAGCAATTTCTGAAGAACAAAGGTTTTCGACAGCTTCGCGTGCGCCATCACGACCATACTGCGAGGATCGAAATAGGGCCGGATGAGCTGCCGCGCTTTTTCGATGAGGCGCTGATCGCCGAGGTCGTGGCCGAGCTGAAGCGCATCGGCTACAAATACGTCACCCTCGATCTGGAAGGCTATCGCACCGGCAGCATGAACGAGGTGCTCCCTATTGCCCGCGATGAGTGAGCCCCGACGCAATCCCTCCATCGAGCCGACGCATCTTGATTCGTCGGAGATCGAAGCCCTCCTCGGCATTTCGGAAAAACTGGGCGCCTCGCGCGACCTCTCGGAGACTTTCGAGCAGATCATGGAAATCCTGGCGTCTCGGTTCGGGATGGAGCGAGGCACACTCTCTCTGCTCGACCGCGACACGAAGCAGCTTGTGATCCGCGTGGCCCACGGCCTGTCGGAAGAGGAAATCAAGCGCGGGAAGTACGAGATCGGCGAAGGAATACCGGGGTAATTCGTGGAGATATGCGGCACGGTCGTCGTGCAGATCATCTGGCGCGATGCCCTTTTCCTGTAGAGGAGAGGCGCACGTCGCATGATCGACCGCGACAACATAGCATTTTTGTGTGTCCCGCTGAAGCTGGAGGGCGAGGTCGTCGGCGTGCTGAGCGCGGACAAAGTGCGCTCGGGCGACGACACGCTCGAAAGCGACTTGAGGCTGCTGACGATAATCGCCTCGATAGTCGCGCAGGCCGTGCGAGTGCACGGCGCCATCGAAGAGATCGTCGCGCTACAGGAACGAACCGACCGCATACTGGCGGGCATGCCCGACGGTGTTCTCGTCCTCGGTCCGACAGCCCTGGTGCTGACGATCAATGAGGCCGCCGAGAGAATTTTCGGGTTCGGCCGGACCGACGTCAAGGACAGGCATTACATCGACGTCTTCGCCGAGCACCCCGGGGTCAGAAACGCGATCGACCGCATATACGACGATCCGGATGCGGCGAACACGTTCGAGACGAACATTCCGAGTTCCGGCGCCGATCCGACGCCGGTGGCGATAACGTGGTCGCTGCTCCCCGATGAGCCCGCCGGCAGCCAGACGATTGTCGTCAACGTGCACGACATGACGGAACTGAAGCGGATCGAGCGTCAATTGAGACGAGGTCAAAGACTGGCGGAACTCGGAACAGTGGCGGCCGGAGTCGCCCACGAGGTGCGAAATCCGCTGGGAGGCATTCGCGGGGCGTCGCAGCTGCTTGCGCGAGAGGCGGGCAAAGACGACAAGCTCAAGGGTTTCCTCGATGTCATCGTGCGCGAAGTGGACCGCCTGGACAAGACAGTAGAACAACTGCTGGACCTGGCCCGCCCGGCGAAAATTGAGAAGACCGCCACCGACGTCGCCGAAGTAGTCGACCGCGCGCTCGCGGTGCTCGAGCCGCAGCTCGATGAGGCCGGCGTCCGCGTCAAGAAAATCATTCCGACGAGGCCGGAGAACATAAGCGCCGATGCGGCTCAACTGACCCAGATGTTTCTGAATCTCTTTTTGAACGCGCTCCAGGCGATGCCGGACGGCGGCACACTGACCGTCGGTATCAAGCAGGAGTTCGGCGGCGTAGACGCTCCGGCCGTGGTCGTCGAGGTTAAAGACACGGGACACGGCATGTCGCTGCAAACGATGGAGCGCATGTTCATGCCGTTTTACACGAGCCGGGAAAAAGGGAGCGGCCTGGGCCTAGCAATCTCGCATAAGATCGTGGAAGAACATGGCGGCTCAATCGATGTCAGCAGCGAGGTGGGCAAAGGATCGACCTTTGTGGTCTCGCTGCCGGCTCTTTGACCGGGCATCAAGAGAACATATGAGATGAAACCGCGAATTCTTATCGCCGACGACGACGAGAGCATGCGCTGGGTGCTGACGAAGGCGTTCGGCGCGCCGAAATACGAATCGGAGGCCGTCGCCGACGCAGACGCCGCGCTCGAAAGGCTCCGCGAGGGCCGTTGCGACGCGCTTTTGATGGACATACGAATGCCCGGCATGAGCGGGCTCGAGGCGCTCTCGCAGGCCAAGCTGATTCAGCCCGACCTGGTCGTGATAATCATCACGGCGTACGGCACCATGATGACCGCTATCGAGGCCATGAAGTGGGGCGCCTACGACTACATGACCAAGCCGTTCGACGTCGATGAACTCGAGATGATGGTCCAGAGGGCGCTCAGGGCACAGGCGCTCGCCCGCGAAAACCTCGAATTGCGGGCGAACCTCCGCAGCAAATACGACATCAACAACCTCGTGGGCGGCTCGGAGAAGATGCAGGAGGTTTACAAGGCAATCGGCCGCGTCGCCGACAAAGACGTCACGGTGCTGATTCAGGGCGAGAGCGGCACCGGCAAAGAGATGCTGGCGCGCGCAATCCATTACAACGGCGGGCGCGCCTCGGGACCGTTTGTGCCCGTCAACTGCGTCGCGATTCCGGAGAACCTGCTCGAAAGCGAGATGTTCGGCCACGTCAAGGGAGCCTTCACGGGGGCCACCTCGAGCCGTGCCGGAAAATTTGAGCAGGCCGCGGGCGGCACGCTGTTCCTGGATGAGGTGACCGACATCGGGCCCGACCTGCAGGGCAAGCTGCTGAGGGCGCTCCAGGAACGCGAGATAGAGCGGGTCGGCGGCGAGGGAGCCATCAAGGTGGACGCGCGCGTGCTCGCCGCGACGAACCGCGACATCGCGACCGAACTCAGAGAGGGACGGTTTCGCGAGGATCTCTACTACCGCCTGAACGTTGTGCCGATAGTGCTGCCGCCGCTGAGGGAGCGAGCCGAGGATATCCCCGAACTCGCCGCCTATTTCCTTCAGAAATTCGCCGAGGAAATGAACATCGAACATCGCGCGATCGAACCGGCCGCTATCGAACTGCTGCAATCGTTCGCCTGGCCGGGCAACGTGCGCGAGCTTGAGAACCTGCTCAAGAGGATAATGGTCATGCAGAGCGACCGGGCGATCACGCCCGAGCACGTAAGACTCGCGGCGCCCCAGGGCGGGAATGCTGAGAGCGAGCGGGCCGCAGCGATTTCGTGGGACGACCTGGTGGAGCGGGAGCTGCGCTCGCTCGAGGGCGAGTCCGAGTTATATGGCCGCCTGACGGAAAAGCTCGAAAAACCGCTTATCGCGAAGGCGCTCGAGCGCTGCGGCGGAAATCAGCTTCGGGCGGCTGAAATGCTGGGGATAAACCGCAATACGCTGCACAAAAAAATGAGGAACCTCGGCCTGAAGTGAAGGCGCGCGATCCGCGCCATATCATGATCTTTTCGAAAGATTCGGCAGCAGTCGTCATTCTGAGCGAATCGAAGAATATCAAGAACATGACACGATGTTTCCGCCGCGATTGAGATGCTTCACTTCGTTCAGGGTGACAGGAAAATTCTCCATTTTTAATTTCCGACCGTCATCGATAATATCTCGAAAACAAAACTTCGCCCCGGGCTATTTGCGTTTTCTCGATTCCCTCTTGCGCCCCTCCAGGAACTCGAATTCCTTTGCAGTGACCATACTCTCGATCCGCGGCATGAAGCCGTGGTAGAGGTCTTCCAGCGCCCTGGCGGTAGCGTTGTCGGCGTTGTGGTAGTTCGGGTACTTCTGTTCGCTGTACTCGAGCACCCGCCAGCCGGATCGCGAGTTGTTGCCGTAGGTCATGGTCCACTGGCTCCAGAGCTGCACGTAGCTCTTGGCCGACGCGTCGGCTTCGAGCGCGTGCCGTTCGAGCTGCTTCCGCGTCCGCGGATCGATTATCTCATACTCCAGCCGCGCCCTCGTCTCGAGCCTGCTGTCCGAGCGGCCGTAGATGTTCGGCGCGCCATATGGGCCGCCGTAATCAGGAAGCTCCTCGATCAGCGTGGATCGGTCCGGCTCGAACTCGACGTGCAGCTTCGGTCTGATGATGAAATCGCATTTCGAGCGTTGCACGAAGGTTATGTCGTCGTATGAAGGAAACGGACCCCTGACGTCCATGCCTTTGGCCGTCAGCGCCTTCTTCAGTCCCCTTGAGAATGCATCGATGAAGTCCGTGCGATGTTCGTGCTCGAGCGGTGTGAGCACCCACTCGCCCGGCGGAACGGACTCATAGGTGAAGGATAATTCCACGACACCGATCGTGTATTCCGCTGCCTCGATCTGCCCGCGGTAAGGCTCGAAATCGAAATCCGGCTTGTATGCCGGTTCCCACAACTCAGTTATCGAATGCGTCTCCTTCTCCTCGGGCGCCTCATATGTGGGCAGCCAGGACCATGAAGGCAAACTCGAGCATCCGGACAGAAGAGATGCAAGACAGGCAAGGCAAATCATGGTGAGCGCGACCGGCAGCGATGTCTTGTTCCGCATCATCCATCCTCCTGTTGGGGAAGTGCCAATGGGTCTTTCGGCGGCTCGACCTCATCCCGAATATAGGACTATTGTAAGATATCGCTTCGGATAAGTAAAGAAATCGCGGGCGCTCCGAGAATATTCAGGGGCTGACGACGCCGCCGAACTTCCTCTGATCGAGCATGTCCATGAATGCCTCGAGCCGGTTCTTGACTTGGGCGTCGTTCCAGTTGCGGACATCCATATGGTCGGCCTCGAACATGACGCTTGGGACCTCGAGCTTTTCCATCAGGGCGTTTTTCACGTCCATCTGGCCGAGCGAGATCGGCTTGCAGCTCATGTTCGAGTGCAGGATGGCGCCGTCTATACTATATTTGCGGCAGGTATCGATCACCATGTCGATCCGTTTCTGCAGCGAAACGTTCGAGACGAGCGGAAACGAAAGCATGCTCTTGCGCGCGAGGCTTTCGAGCGGCCTTTCGGGGTCGAGGCGAATCGACCACGCGGCGGAATAGGTCTCTGCGACGACGACCGCGCCGAATTTTTCGAAGTAGTTGAAAAGGCCCATGTTGTACCAGAGCGGGATGTTGTCCCAGAACAGTCGGAACTTCTCTTCGGGCACACAGCCGACACCCTGCTCGACGCGCTCTTTGACCTCTGCCTTGAATTTTTCGAGGAAATCGATAGCGGCCTGCGTGCCGGGAAGGACGACCATGACAAACATGACTCCGAGCTCGGCTGCGCTGAACGGAGTGGGCACGCAACGGCGGTAATCCATGATTTCGTCCCAGAGTTCACAGGCGCGGTCGGAGAGCCGGACGACCTCGCTGAGCCGATCCATGTCGAGCTTCGCGCCGGTCAGTCCTTCGAGGAAAAGTATCATCTCTTTGAAATGTTCGACACCGAAGGAAAGCGTTTCGTCGTCGAGTTCCTCGGGCGATATCTGCGGGCCGTCGGCAACGAAAGTCGGCACCTTGAAATGTCTCGCGAACATCTGAAATATCTTCATCGCGGGGATGCAGCCGCCGCCGAAGGCGATTATCAGATCGGGCGCGGGCAGCCCGCCGAGCGGCTGGTCCGGCTTTTTCATTCCTTCTTTTACATATCCGATGGCGTTGCGCAGGTAGCCGCAGAGATCGCGCGAGTAGCCCATCCGCTCGGCGGCCTCCATGCATTCGGGCGCAAGACCGGTGGCCGCGCACACGGGCGACCAGTTCTCGGGCATGATGGGAAAGATGTCCATCGCCCGAAAAACCTCGATCGCGCCGTTCATCGGCGGCATCCACCCCACGAGCCTGCCCTCGGCCTTGGCGGCATGGGCATCGGCGTAATACTGGGGCACGATGCTCCAGAGTTCCTTCGATATCCGCAGCCTCTTTTTCGAGCTTTTTGCTTTCATGGATTTTATCGCTTTCGGCGGAGGGGCGAAGGCGGCGCGGCGCTCCTGTCCGCGCCCGCGCGCGGGCCTATGCCGGCCCCGGACTCCTCTTTACGCCGGATCGGGCGTTGCCGTCGACCCTGTGCAGCATCATTCCGTCGCCTACGGCGGCGAAATACTCGTTGACCGCCATGCGCACGCCATCGAAATAATTGTAATCGCCAACTATCAGGATTCCCCCCTCGCAGAGCAGGGGATAGAGAATCTGCATTTCGATCAACGTCGATTCATAGTAGCCCGTATCCAGCCTCAGCAGGCAGATGGATTCGGGCGTGGTTTTCCTGAGCGTGAATTCGACCGGGCCTTCGACATAAATAAGTGTTTCGGGATCGACATCGATTTCGGCAATGTTGTTCCTGACGATCTCGATGAAATTGTCGTAGGCTTCCATCTCAATTACGTCTCCCCTATGGTCTACGTCCTTGGCTCCTTCGGGGAATCCGGCGAACGTGTCATAGAGATATATCTTTTTGTGGTCCACTCCGAAATGCTTTGCGAAAAGGGCCGTAGCCATGATCGAGCCGCCGAGAAAGACGCCGCACTCGACGAAATCTCCGGGCACATCATACTTGGCGATATACTCTACAGAGGTGTATATGTCATAGAACCGTTCTATCGAGAGAAGCGAATACGCCTTACATTTCTCGAACGCGTCCCAGAAAACGGGATCCTTTATGTCCTCATAGGCCGCCGGAAGCCGAAAGCTGTCGATGCTGGGAAAGGTTTGGTAAACGGTATAACCTATCGACTTCGTATCGGGGGTCAGAATTTCTTCTTCCGCCTCCTCAATGTCGATGCTCTTCAGCTTGAACACTTTCCTGGCGATAAGGGCCAATTGCTCGGACTTTTCCAGCTCGCAAAACTCTTTTCCGGGGACAAACTTCTTGCCGCGGTAGCCGTAATACTTGCGCAGATACTCGTTTCGCGACTCGAGGAAATTGCGCCTGGACATAGGCGGCGAGAGCGTGCCCCCGCATTTATCCGATGTTATCATGAGCGCGCCGCAGCCGAAGCAGTTGACGAAATCGGCAAGCCCCTCGGATTCCCATTCGCCGACGGCCTGCCGAACGCCGTATTCTCCGGTGTCATTCTCGGAGTTTAGATAATCGTGGCAAAACACCGGCACGCCCGGCGCCAATATGCGCGATAACATTTGCAGGTCTTTCTTAACGCCTCCATACCTGTGGTCGCCGTCCAGGAACACCATGGT
>CBDUSG010000154.1:0-7021 GCA_965369575.1 uncultured bacterium
CCGGCTTGGGTTTGTCAAGTATATAATCGCGTTATTAAAGGGGGCAAGGGGGATTTTGTAGGCCGGGAAGTGATAAAGATGATGGGGAAGGCCCGTTTTGCCCTCCCCTTAGCCCGATATACAGGGAAAATCGGGTTATGCATCCAGCCGCGCGACCATCCTCATGGACAGTAGTCGCTTGGCGTCTCTTTGAATGCGCCGTTGACTGCAGCATACATCGGTGAGCTGGGGAACTTCGTTGATTGGAGGTCGTATCTCACAAACGCAACATGACTATCCAGGTATAGGACGTTCTGACCCGCGGGCACATGGTTAAACTCGTTGATATTGGTTGAGATTTGATCCCACATAAGCGGCACGGAGCTTGCGCTGCTCTGATCAGTGGCAACTATTGTGTTGATGTCTTCCAGTAAGAACCTGTCAACACCCGCCGCGAGCCTGTGTAGAGTACTGGAGCCTGCATTACCACTGCCGGTAAACCCGAATGAAGCCAGGTTTATCGCCCTGCCACGCCATCCGTTCGTGACATTATTGCTTATGGGCAGCACCGTGTCTATCCATGTATAGACGACGATGGCAGCAAGCATCTCGTCATCTTCGGTGATCAAGTGCGAAAAATACAAATAGCTGAGGGGACTAATGCAGTCTGGATGGACCTGACCAGGGGTAGTGCCGTCTGGGTGCGCCTGGGTCAGACGGAAATTTACCCTCAGATCGTATTCGGAATCCGAAGGGCATGCCATGACGCCTGCGTTCGCGACGTACTCCGGATAGATCATGTCACCGTCAAACATCATCCTCTTCTGGTAACCATCCAGAGGTGGAAATTCCCCTCTATTTTCATTTATGTAGAGACTCAACGCCAGGCCGATCTGCTTGAGGTTGGAAACACAAGCAGAACGACGGGCCGATTCTCGGTTCTTGCTCAACGCCGGCATCAAAATGGAGGCCAGAATGGCTATGATAGACATGGCAACCAACAACTCGATAAGACTGAACCCTCTTCGGCTGGAATCCAATTTCTTGTCCATTTTATTCTTCCTTTTCTCTTCCTCAGTGCCGCTGCCTACCCCTCGACATTGCCCTTCAAAAATAGATTCTCTGGGCCAATACTCCGGCAAATTCCTTTCCTTCGGTCAGAGGGTCACCGAACACCAAGACGGACCGTCATTGGCGCAAGCGCCAGACACCCTCAAAAGCCAGTGCGTCTGTTTGGCTTCAGCCGGAAGGAGCGAGCAATGTTCGTGCCATGACCGTGACGGTGAATGATAGAGTTAACAATTTCCCAATAAAATAAGGAGTTTTTTAAATCAAGCCGAAAGATGGAATCAATTTTCTGACCGCACAATTACGAGCAACGCCGGCAGTTTGGGAACAGTCCGGAGGAGTAACGCTCCTTGGAGGGAACGACGTGGTGGCCTTCGGATTTTTCCATCCAAAAGCCGGCGTAATTGACCTACTTTTGATATGGGCGCCTGTTGCATTTTCGCTCCCCATTGGCTTATAATAGTCGCACTGCCGGTCGATCAGTCGCAAGAGTTCCTTGAAAGCGCGGCTCTCGCGTATTTCATAGGAGCACAAAGGTGGCGATATTTTTTGTCAGCGATATTTAACGAGGACCGGGCAGTGTTCTCAGGCGCTATTTAGCGCCGGTGATTGTCGCTATACGGGGTGTCTTTCATTGGAATAGAGGGCGGAAACAAATGGCAGAGAATCAAGATACGCAAATTCGCCGGTATAGCATAGGTGAGGAGATCGTTAATGGCATTACTCACGGAATTGGTACAATACTAAGCATTGCCGGTCTGGTTATCTTAGTCGTATTTGCCGCGTTATACGGTGACAGGTGGCATATCGTGAGTTTTTCGATATTTGGCGCCACTCTCATTGTTCTATACGCGGCCTCCACCCTTTATCATAGCTTTTCAAAGCCCTCGGTAAAGAAATTTCTCAAGAAAATGGACCATTCGGCGATTTTCCTTTTGATCGCGGGCACCTACACACCATTCGTGTTGGTGAGCATTAGAGGCGCCTGGGGATGGAGCATATTTGGAATCATCTGGACGCTGGCGATTATTGGAATCAGCATAAAATTCATCAATGTTTTCAGATTCCAAAAATTATCGATTGTCCTTTATCTATTTATGGGGTGGCTGGGCGTGATAGCCGCGAAGCAAATAATAAGCGGGGTTCCGCATACCAGCCTGATACTGCTGGTTACCGGGGGCCTGTCATATACTACCGGCGTGATATTTTATTCTTGTCGCAAACTGCCCTTCAATCACGGCATCTGGCACATTTTCGTATTGTGTGGAAGCGTTTCCCACTACTTTTCCGTTCTTGGCATCTTGCGGCAGGTTTAGTGCGATAGTGAAAGATTGGGGGCGGGTCTCGCCGGCTTTATGGGAATAGAATAGAGTAAACTTACGCTCGCCAATAGGGAGTGATCCAACGTAGAAAAATATAATAAAACGCCGAAGCTCCAGTGAGAATTACAGAAAAAGGAGGGAGGTGACCATGGGCGAAAGCAAGCCAGAGACTGTAAGGATCAAATGTGAGTGCGGCGCCAAAGGCAGCGTGCCCACGTCTTTTGTGGGACGACGCGTAAGATGCAAGGCCTGCGGAAAAAGGATAGACGTTCCTTCCCCGAAAGAAACCCAAAGTGCTTGGCATTACATGAAAGATAATCAACAAGTTGGCCCGGTTCCCGAGAGCGGCATGCAGGAGCTGTTTGATGCCGGAGTCATAGGGGCGCAGACGCTCGTGTGGACCGAGCCGATGAAGGAGTGGATTTTCGCATCGAATGTCGAGGTCTTTCGAGTCGAAGCCTCCTCTGTCCGGCCCTCAACCGGGATGTCTCCGACAAGTATCGTACTGCTTGTACTGATACCCATAGCAGTGATCGCCTTGGTCGTTGTTCTCGGCATCTTCGCGGCAATCGCTCTGCCCGCGCTTGCAAAGTCAAGAGAGTCGGCTCGTCGCGCCGCATGTGTCAATAACCTCAGGCAGATGGGACTTGTAATGAATCTGTTTGCAAATGAGAACAGAGACGAGTATCCGAGGATAGACGATGTGAAGGGCAACCTCATTTTCGAAGGTAGCCTGGTTTATCCGAGTTACCTGTCTGATCTTTCGAACCTGGGATGCCCTGGCGATCCCGGTTTTGATCCGGCGACGACTTTCCGGCTGAAGGACAATTCGCTGCATCCTGATTTTGCCGCCGGGGCGCCTCATGCGGACTGCATCACCAGCGAAAGCTATATCTATTTAGGCTGGTTAGTAATGAATGAACAGGAGGGCCTCGCAGCGATCGAGGCATACCAAAACGCTTCCACCGAAGAACTCGGAGAATACTTGCGCGTTCCCGAAGGCAGGGGGAACGACGGCTCAGACCGCATAAACAGATTGCGGACGGGCGCCGATAGGTTCTATATCACTGATGTGCGCAATGTATCTAATACGCCTGACCCCGGTGCCATCCCTGTCATGTGGGAATGGCCTCTGAACCACGCTCATGCCGGCGGTAACGTCCTGTACCTGGACGGACATATCGAATTCATTCGTTACCCCGACGAATTCCCGATGACAAAGAAGTTTATCGGAGCGCTCAGATTAATGGAATCTCAATTCCCGCCCGACGTTCTGCCCATTGTGGACAAGTAGTTCATCACAATTGGGCACAGGTGGAAGGAAATGGGGCCAGTTCTTGCCGGCGAGTCGCCGTTGCATTGCCACATTCTCCCCTCCCGCACCAGCCTTATCGCTCTGCCGACTTCGGCGAACGCATAAACCATGAATCTGTCCGTTGATCACTTCTGGTCGAATGAATTCGACCCTGCAGGATGGATTGTCTTTCCAGGTGCGAATTCATTCGCATGGCGCGCTACGCCAATCGGGAATGTGGGGGGATAATGGTGGGAGTACAAGGGCGGCGTCGGCGTACGTTTCCTCACCTGATTCGAGCGCCACTGGAAGAAGAAGGCTTGAGTGAACTAATTGGGGTCTGACCCCAAAATGGTTCGCCGGGCGTTGTTCCACTTGCAAGTTGCCAAGATGCGTAATGTCAAGGGATGCGCAGCATCCCCTGGCTGGCTGTCATACCCTCCCCGCTATTCCTCTTCGATGCGCAAGCCGAGCATCGCCGCCGAAGCGGCAGGATGGTTTCGCTCTGGACATCGTTCAGGAAGCTCACCCATCCGAGCGCTTTGACGTTTCGGCTGAGTTTCGAGGCCGCTATCCTTGGACCGGTTTCAGCCAACGGTTACCTTGAGGGTTCGGCCTGCGTTTATGGCGAGCGGTTCCTTGAACTTGACTGCGAGGCGACCGCGTCTTTTCGATGTGGTCAGCGGGACGCCCTTCGACCCGACCTTGGCCGTTACCTCGCCGTCCGAATCGCAGTCAAGCCGAAGCTCGCGCACGAACACATCGCCCCAGAAAACGGATAGCTTCGCAGTCATGCCGCTATCCTTTATCCGTTGCGAATAGCTGCCCCAGCCGGTTGCGGTCGCGAAGAAACACCTGAAATTTTCGGGCCCTATGCGCGGCGCGAACTCGATCAGGTTTTTTGAAGCGTCGTGCGCATAGCCCGAGGCCGCTTCGAGCAGGGCCCAACTGCTCATCGCGCGCACATAGTGGTCGCCGCACTCGACCTCGTTCCACGGGCTTCGCAGCCGGCCGTCGTGGCGTTTGCGAACGTTGGCCACGATATCGAGCGCCTCATCGACCATACCCTCGAAAAGCAGCAGGCCGGCCACCTCGTATTCGATTCCCGTCCAGACCTCGTCGGAATACAGCAGCGGCATGTCGGGCCGCCCGTCCTTCGGCCAGGTGCAGTTGAGCATCCCGGCCTCGTCGTCGAGTACGTACCTGCGCGGAAACTGCCGGTGATCGGAGAAGTCGGTTCGGCAGTTGTGCTTCGCGATGGAAGACAGCGCCTGCCGCACGCGCGCCGACGGAAAAACGTGGCCGAGGCCGAGCGAATGCGCCCACCACTGGCCGAAAAGCTGGTCGGCGTGGCAGCCGTCGCCATAGGCCTGGACCGATTCGGTCTGCGGATCGTACCTGTGGATGTAGTATTCGCCGTCCCACAGCAATTTGTCGGCGGCCTTTCGACCTTTCCGATATCGATCGCGGTACCTGCCGGCCGACTCCGAGTCTCCGAGCGCCTTGGCCATCTCCTCGGCGGCCCGAAGCGCGGCGAGATAGAGCGATTCGATAAAACTGTTCGGACCCTCGATCTCGACGTCGTACGTGCACGGTTGCGGCCCGTGAATGACACCGTCGCCGCGGTCGTAGCGCTCGATCGCATGGTTCATCGCGAGGCGAACGTGTTTCCATAGCGAGGCCAGCCACTGCGCATCGCCGCAGGCGCGGAATTCCCTGCAGGTTTTCAGGATCGCGCCCAGAAGCCCGTCCAGCGCGGGATACGGCGGCCCGCCGATCCACCTGTCCCACGGTCTGCGAAGATACAGCGGAACGACGACGCGGTGCGGCAGATATCCGCTTTCGTGCTGCTGGCGGAGCCATTCCGTCTCCCGCATCGAGCGCTCCAATTGCGGAAAGAGGCGCGAGACGGTCATCGCGTAATTCCACACGTGCGTGCAGTTCAGAGGGCAGCACCCGCCCCGGTCTCCATGGAATTCCGTACTCGCGCCGCAGCAGCCCTCGAATCCGTAGAAGTAGCCGTCGGAGTCGCGAAAGCATGTCGGCGATCGCACGACCGAGATTTGTGACGAAACGGCGTCGATGATGGGATCGGGCAGGGTGGAGTCGTACATCGCGGCGCGGAATTTCGCCGCAGTGTCATCGAAGCGCTCGAGATTGTCGCGAACGTATTCGGCCACGGCCAGCGCCGAGTCGAACCGCGAGGCGTAGTGATTGCCCAGCCACAGCCTGTTTTTTCGGGCGTCCTGCTCGTTCTCGAATGTCGGCTGCTCCCAATCGACGTACCTGTTCGGGAAATGCCATGTCAGCAGAAAAGTGATCGTCTTATCCGATTCGGGTTCCATGCTCACGTGGGACGCGATTGCCGCGTTGACCGTCTGCCCGGGCGGGCTGGGCGCATCGTCCGCCGAAGGCTCGAGACGCCCGTCGGCGCTGAAATCCGCCCACAGGTCGTCCAGATCGGTCCATTGGGCCGTGGTCGACGCGGAATCGTCCAGCGCCGCAATGAGCATCCTGCCGCTGTGCGGGTGGTCGTCGGGCAGGCTCGGGTTCGCCAGGTCTACGGCCGTGAGCCCATCGCGGCAAAGCGACTCGTTGCGGTTGCCGCCATAGCCCGGATGCCGGTTTCCTTCGATGTCCGAGGAGCCGTCCCAGCCGACCGCGTTCTGCTGGCACATCAATATCGACGCCTCGATACTTTCCGAGGTCGGATTTATCAGATCGAAATGGAAAACCGCCGCGGGCAGCCCCGAATCGTCCGGGTCGAGCGGAACGAACGGTGAGTAGGCCCGCAGGCGGACCTCGATCGGCAGTCCGGGCAACGAATATATGATTTCCGCCACGGGATACTCCCCAATGAATGCGATGACATCGCAGCCGGGAAGCTTTTCGAGCAGGCGTCTCGACGCCGGGGGCACGACGTGATCGGAGACCAAGGGAGCCGGATCGAACGTATCGTCATATCGCGCGCTGGATTGCAGAACTCGGGCGGCGGCTTTCGATTTTCCTGCGCTCGCGCGGACCCCGAAGAAAGAATGCGGGACATGCGCATTGTGGTTGATGTTGTTGAATATCTGCCATTGCCTCAGGCCGCCGTCGCCGCATATGGCGACTTGCCCGGCGCCGATCCCGCCCAGCGGGAATGCCACCGCCCTGAGAGCTTCCGCTTTATAGGCAAGGCGAGGACTGCGTCGTTTCGCCTTTCGCTTCATTCGATGAGATTCCCTGAGATGTCTCGATGATCTGCGGACACAAGCCACATGATTATACACATTCAGCGAGATTTCCTCCACATGCGACCCTATATTTTGCGGCACAATCGCAGGTTTGAAGCTGTGCCCGCATTTCTGCTATAATT
>CBDUSG010000155.1:0-6934 GCA_965369575.1 uncultured bacterium
ATCCATCGGGGCCGAGACGGTGGCCGCGTTCATCACGGAGATATTCTTCGGCGGCTCGGCGATCGATCCGCCGCCCGAGTATATTCCGCAGCTTCGCGAGATGACGCGCCGCCTCGGAATCCTGTGGATCGACGACGAGGTCATATGCGGGTTCGGCAGGTGCGGCAAATGGTTCGCATATCAGCTTTATGACGGTGTCGTGCCCGACATCATGACGCTCGGCAAAGGCATGAACGGGTGCGCGCTGCCCGTGGGCGGCGTCGTCATATCGAAGGACATAGCGGAGGAAATGGGCAAGTACCGCTACTGGACGGGCAGCACGCATGCGGGACACCCGGTCGTCGCCGCCAGTGTGGCCGCCGCCGTCGAGTTCATGATCGAGGAAAACATCCCTGCGGTCGCCGCGCAGAAGGGGGAATATCTCGACAGGAAACTTAAGGAACTCGAGGGCGAGCACCGTTGCATCGGGCTGGCACAGAGCACCGGGCTGCTGGGTCTCCTCGAGATCGTCAAGAACAAGGAGACCGGCGAGCCGTTTGTCAAGGAGGACCGTTTCGCGACATTCAGCGGCGATATCTCGATGTATCCCGAGTCGATCATTCTGGAGAAATGCGTCATGGAGGGCCTCATGATAGGCTCGGCGGTGCCGAACACCGTGCGCGCGGCGCCGCCGCTCACGATTTCTGAAGAGGAGATCGATTTTGGGATAGATGTGCTGAACAGGGTGCTCTCGGAAATCGATGAAATGTGCGACTG
Organism: uncultured bacterium; assembly: GCA_965369575.1. Lineage (GTDB taxonomy): Bacteria > Abyssobacteria > SURF-5 > SURF-5 > SURF-5 > CBDUSG01. Next base: position 757 of record CBDUSG010000155.1, read on the forward strand.
AGGGAGACAGCATGACAGACAGCGAGAACACTTCGCAAAGCTCGCTCTTCGAGCGCGTCGACCAGGTCGGCATCGTCGTGCGCGACGTCGATGAGTGCGTCGGATACTACGAGAAACTCTTCGGGAAGGGCTCCTTTGTCGTTGTCGAGGGCGAAAGCCCAGCCGTGATGGCCGACGGCAGCGAGGCGGTGATCAAGGGCAGGCTCGCGTTCGCCCAGCTTGGGCCCGTCCAGCTCGAGCTGATCCAGATACTCGACGGCCCGTCCATCCACGTGGACTTCCTCGAGAGCGAAGGCGAGGGACTGCATCACGTCGGCGTTTACGTCTCGGACTTCGATGAAAGATTGGAAAGATTCCGGGAAAAGGGAATCGGAGTCTTGCAACGGGGTGAGGGCATGCGACGCTATGCGTACCTGGACACCAAACCCGTAATCCTCGAGCTTATTGAGGGCGAATAGGGCCGCTAAGGCTTCGGCCGGCGGTACCCGAGCGTTATCATATGGCACATAGCAGACGCGTTTTCGCATGAAAGGCGGATAGCAGCATGGAAATGCAGGAAGTTCGCGAACACATGTTTTTGCCGCTTCCGAGCGTGCCCCCGATCCTCATCACGAAGACCGAGGGCGTGTACTTACACGATTCGTTCGGCAGGAAGATCATAGACGCCTCCGGCGGTCCGATGGCCGTCAACATCGGGCACGGCCGCAAGGAAGTCGCCGAAGCCGCCGCGCGCGTGCTTGGTGAAGTCTCGTATGTCCTTCCGGTGTTCGCTTCCGAAGCGAGAATCAATCTCGTGAAGCGAATCAAGAAGTTCCTGCCCGAAAAGCTCCACAATGTGTATTTCTGTTCCGGCGGCTCCGAGGCCAACGAGGCGGCAATAAAGATTGCGCGTCAGTACCATGTGCTCGCCGGTCGCGACTCCAAGCACAAGCTCATCTCGCGAAAGCTCAGCTATCACGGCATGACCTTCATGGCCCTGTCAGCAAGCGATGTGAAGAAGCGGCAGCGGGATTTCATGCCCATGTTATGGGATATCCCCAAGATCGAGTCCTGCTACTGCTACAGGTGTCCGTTCGGCAAGGAGTATCCCGGCTGCGACATTGACTGCGCGCTGGCCCTCGAGAAGAAAATCCTCGAGGAAGGACCGGAGACGGTCTCGGCGTTTATAGCGGAACCGATCGTCGCTTCCGCCGGCGGCGGGCTCGTGCCTCCCCCCGAGTATTTCCCCATCATACGCGAGACATGCGATAAGTACGACGTCCTTTTGATTGTCGACGAGGTTGTGACCGGCTTCGGGCGAACCGGAGAGAAAATGGGGATGGACAATTTCGGCGTGACCGCCGACATCGCCACATTCGCCAAGGGCGTCAGCAGCGCTTACGCGCCTCTTGCGGGAATGGCCGTCAGCAACGATATCTGCGAATTGTTCCAGGAAAAGGAGGCCGAGTTCCAGCACCTGTACACGTTCTCTGCGCATCCGATCGCGTGCGCCGTCGGCAACGAGGTCATGCGCATCATCGAGGAAGAAGACATGATCGCGCGCGCCCGGGAGATGGGAAACTATCTGCAGGAAAGCCTGATGGAGCTTCAGGACCTGCCGATGGTCGGCGACATCCGCGGCAAGGGCATGCTGTGGGCGATCGAGTTTGTCAAGGATAAGAAAACGAAGGAGCCGTTCCCGAAAGAGAAGAACGTCAAGATGGGGCTCGTCATGCAGTGCATGATGAAAGGCGTATTCTTCTATCCCGGCTACTATGAGGACGAAAACGGCTGCGGCGACCACCTCATGATGGCACCGCCGTTCATCATTACCGAGGAGCAGATAGACGAGTGCACGGGCGTCCTCAGGGAAACGCTCGAAGAGTCGCAGGACGGATATTATGCCGACTGATTCGGCGTCTGCTTTGTTAAATGATCCCGGCTTGCATTTACTCTGACAGGGGGAGGAGAAAAAAGAGATGGGATGGCAAAGCGAGCTTAAAGAGAATATCACCTCAGTCGATCAGCTCAAAAAGCATATCAAATTGGGCCCGCGCGAGGCGGATATGCTGCGCAAGGTTGTCGATATCCACCCGATGAGTATAAGCAGATACTACATGTCCCTGATAAACCGGCGGGATGCGAAGGACCCGATCAGAAAAATGATCGTGCCCTCGATCGAGGAGCTGAACGCGGCGGGAACCTACGACACCAGCGGCGAGGCCAAAAACACCAAGGCGCATGGACTGCAGCACAAGTACGGCGAGACCGCGCTGATCCTGGCGACCAACCGCTGCGCGGCCTACTGCAGGTTCTGCTTCAGAAAAAGACTCGTCGGTCTGCCGAATGAGGAGATACTGCGAAGATTCAACGACGCCATGCCCTACATACACAAGCACACCGAGATCAACAACGTCCTCATCAGCGGCGGCGATCCCCTGACTCTGCCCACTTCGCTGATCGAAAAATTTCTGAAAGAACTTTCCCGCGTCAAGCACCTCGATTTTATCCGCATCGGCAGCAGGGTACCCGTCGCGTTTCCCGACCGCATCCTGATGGACAAGTCGCTGACCGCCATGATGAAAAGAATCACTTCAAAAGACAGGCGGCTCTACTTCGTCACACACTTCAACCACCCGAACGAGATCACCGACAAATCGATCGAGGCCGTCGACAGGCTCATCAACGCCAACATCATCGTCAACAACCAGACCGTTCTGATGAAGGGCGTCAACGACAAGGCCGACGTGCTGGCGGCGCTCATGAAGAGGCTGGTCGGCATCGGAGTCAACCCGTACTACGTGTTCCAGTGCCGGCCCGTCAGCAGGGTAAAGACCCATTTCCAGGTGCCGTTCGCCAGAGGAATAAAAGTCGTCGAGGGCGCCAAGAAGAAGCTCGACGGCCACAGCAAGCGGTTCAAGTTCTGCATGTCTCACGACAGCGGCAAGATCGAGATCGTCGGCGTCATCGGCGACAGGATTTACCTTAAACACAACCAGGCTCGCTACACCAAGGACCGCAGCCGCTTCTTCTCCAGGAAACTCAATCCCGAAGCCGCCTGGCTCGATGATCTGGAAGACTTATGATCGGCGAAAGCCTGTCACGATATGTCGGTCGCCCTTAATGCCCGACGCTGACCGGGCGGGCGCCGAATTTTTCTCTCCACTCAGAGTAGTCCACCACGTAGTTGTACCCGCAGACCTTGCGTATGCATTTGCCTTCGAGGATCTCCTTGATTCTCTCGCCTCCGGCTATCGTTTCGTCCACCGGCCCGTATGGGTTGAAAATCATCCTGTCGCTTTGGAGGAAAACGTAATCACAGACGAAGAGGATGTCATCGAAGATATACATGGTGAAACCCGGGGTGTGACCGCCGATGTGAAACGCCTCGATTTCGCTTTCCTCGAAGTCACTCTCGAAAGTCACATCGAAGGAAAAGGCGCGGCACAGGCTGTGAACGGAATCCAGCCTGTGAATCCACACCTTTGCCGAGAACAGCTCACGATACAGGTTAGACGCCCCGAGGAAATGGTGATGGGTAAACAAGAGCAGATCGGCCGGTTCCAGCCGCTTGTCGAAGGATGACGGGCAATCTATCCAAACGGCCCTTTCTCCGCTCTCGATGCGATAGGCGGTGTGCTCGATGCCGAGAGAAGGGACCGAATTCAGCCGTGTGACCTTCTCGCTCACCTTCTCGCCCACGACGCGGAACCTCTCCGAGCATTCGCTGGACGTGATGAACCCTTCTCTCGGCGCCCCGCAAAATGGGCAGAGCGCCGGAAAGCAGCCGATCATGTTGAAGCCGCAAGTCAAACACACATACTGCTCTTTTTGCACGATTCCCCCTTTGGCCGCCTGGAAAAAGCCGGCCCGATCCGTCAGCCGATTTTCCTTCCCTATAGCCCGCCGGCTCTGTGCGAGAGGCCTTCAGAGTTCGCGCGAGCCTCCTCGAAGATCGCCTTTACGTTGTAGCGGTGAAGACCCTCGGAAAACCCGTCGAGCTTGCCGAAAGATGACTCCGCCCGAGGGGTGAACGCTTTCCCCAAAGGCAGGCTTTCCAACGTCTGTTCGAGCGAATGGCCTTCGCGCAAATGCATCCGCAATGAGTCAATCAGCTCGCTCAGGTACCGCAGGTAACGACCGAGTATCAGCCCGGAAGTCATGTCGCCGTGTCCGGGAACAATTGCCTCGACATCGAGCGCTCGCTCGAAATGAGCGATTGTCTCGAGGTAGCCGCCCGCATCTCCTTCCAGCAGGAACGGAATGCTCCCGTCACCCAGGACAAGGTTTCCCGTCCAGGCGATCTTCGACTCGGGGAGATAAACGACGACGTCGCCGGGTGTGTTTCCGGGTCCGAAGTAATGAAGCTCCACGATCCGCTCGCCGAGGTTCAGCCTCATATAGTCTTCGAACGTGATATCCGGCAAACGCAACCTGGAATCACCGAACACGGAGGTATCGCCGTCAACCATCCCCAGAAGGAACTCCTTCTCTGCGCTGAAATCGCGCATGCGCTCGGCCGTGATCCAGTGGGACACTATCTTTGTTTCCTCCGGGAAAGAATAGTTCCCAAAGGTGTGGTCGCCATGAAAGTTCGTGTTAACCAAGTAAAGAATTGGTTTCGCAGTCACCTCTCGCACGGCGTCTTGGATCCGCCCAGCCATGGTATCACTGATACCGGCGTCAATCACCAGCACCCCGCGGGCGCCGACAACAAATCCGCCGTTGTCTACAGGCGGCTTCGACGAAAGCAGCGCGTAAACGCCGTCCGCGAGCTTCCTCGTTTCGAGAACAACACCCGCGGGATTCAGCGGTGGGGGGATGAACCCTTCCGGGGGCGTCAACCTCTCCACCGGTTTGATTTCCTTTGTTAGCAGCATTTTTTTTCACCTGCCTTTATCGACTTGACGTGCTTGCATGCTGCGCACGAACAAGCCACAATACTTTTTCAACCAAACGAATAATCTCCGCTTATGCCTTACTTTCTTTCTTCGGCTGCGTTCAGAACTAACCTGCCGCCCTTTCCGCCGGCATCAAGTCCCGAAACATACGGGACGAAGTTGGGAAGCCGTGAAGCAAAATTAAGGTCGGGGCGCCTTTGCGTCCGACTTCCCGATAGAATATGTCCCGCCCGTCCCCTTTGACGGTTTTGTATAACATCCCGATTGCCTCCTCCGGGCAAAGCATCCGTTTAACACTTTGCTCTCTCGAAAAGCCCTAAATTTCAAGGATTTTAGCCGCCGCCGGCCCAAGTTTCGCGGTTCGTCCGGCGGCCTCTTTCCTTTATTGAATTATAACCCGCCCGCAGGTCAACCCGCTATGGGGGATACACCCATTTGTCAATGCCGCCGGCGAGCCGCCCCTCGGCCTGTGAGACGCTTCGGTTCTCTCCTCTAAAGGACAATCATTCGGTTTGTGAAACGGCGAGTTGAGCCCGTCACTCTCAATGGGGACAGGAGATCGCCAATTTGCGAGACAAATGGGCGATCTCATATTTTCTCTCTTTTTGAAAAAAGAGAAAAAGAAGAGAGAAAGAAGAGGAACCATAAAAGTCGTTGCGGTTGACTTTTATTGTCGATTTTGATATTCATTCCTCCAGAAAGTATCGAGATTCGCTTTCACGCAAGGAGAACCCAATGAAGATCACCGACAAGGTCTACTTCTACAAAGGGCGTGAGCAGGAAAAGCTGCGGCGGGGCGTGGGCTCGTGCAACGTTGTCGTCGTCAAGGCCGGGCGGCAGGTCATGATCGACACGGGGCTGGTCGTCGGCGGCGCGTTTCGCGACCTGCTCGGGGCCGCCTCCGCCGACGGGATCGACCTGAGCAAAACGCGCGCGGTGCTGCACACGCACTCGCATTGGGACCACATCACCGGCGACATTGTCGTGCAGAAGGAATACGGCGCAGAGGTTTACGCGCACTCGTGGGCCAGGCCGGGCGTCGAATCGCAAAAAGCGGCTTTCAAGGCGTCCCTGCTTGACGCGGGCGATTTCTACGGCGAGGTCATCGGGTCGCCGCCGTTTTTGATGAAGCTGCTGCTTCGCTATATCGGAGGCTCATACGGCGGGCTTCGCGTGGATCATGTTCTCGAGGGCGGCGAGGAGCTTGACTTCGGCGCGCGCGTGCTTGCGTGCTCCACGCCCGGCCACACCCCGGGCCACCTCTGCTTCTACGTCCCGGAAGAAAAAGCGTTCGTGGG
>CBDUSG010000156.1:0-6905 GCA_965369575.1 uncultured bacterium
CCGATTCGCCGCGGCCTATGCCCCCGGACGAGACAGGCGAATACAACTGATGGACGCGCCGACCGACAAGAGCGTCTTCGTCAGGGAGCCGCACCTATATTTCATGGGCTCGGGCGGGCTCGTATCGACGGCGACGGATTACTTCCGATTCAACCAGATGATGCTGAATGGCGGAGAACTGGACGGCGCGCGCATTCTGGGCCGAAAGACGGTCGAGCTGATGACCCGGAACCACATCGGAGACCTCCCGGTATGGTTGACAGGGCCGTGGTCCGGGTTCGGGCTGGGTTACGCGGTGACGAAAAGGATCGATGACATCGATCAATTGAAGACCGACCAAGTGGGCCCGCTCCCGTGGTCGGAGGGGACTTACAGTTGGGGCGGCGCTTTCTGCACGCTTTCATGGAACGACCCGGCGGAGCGGCTCACCGGAATAATGATGACCCAGGTTCGCCCCTACAACCACCTGATGATCCGGAACGATTTTGTCGGCCTCGCAAACCAGGCGATCGTGGACTGAACGGCCCTCTGCTATGCGGGCGAGAATCATCACCTGACCCTCGAGGCCTTGCGCGGTCGCCGCCGCGGCGAAAGCGGCGACAACCGCGAAGATCAAGATTGAGACAGTACGCGCGATCTGCTTTCCGGGCGGCTGACTATTCGAGTTCCGGCTTGCTCTCCGATCCCTCGTGTCGAGAACGCCCATGTCGCCCGAACATTTTGTGGCGGTCCCTGCGCATCGAGCGGGCTTCGCCGAGCAGGTCTCTGACGTCCCGCTCGAATTTCGGGATGAGCGCTATCATCTTGGCGATCTGTTCGTCGGTCAGCACCTTCGACAGGCGGTCAAGCCGCTCCATGCGAAGCTTGACCATTTCGGTCTCGTTTTTCTTGAACTCCTCTATCAGCGGCCGCAGGACGGAATCATCCGGCGAATCCTTTTTCAGCTCTTCCCCCATCTGTTTGATTGTCTGGCCGCGCTTTTTGCGGAGAGCCTGCTGCTGCGAGTCGAAATCGTGAATGAGGGGAAAGAGTTTCGCGGCTGTCTCCTGGTCCAGGTCGAGCACCTCGGTGAGCTTCCACATCTTGATCAGCTCGATCCGTTCTCTCATGCGTGCATGGTCCTGCTTGTCGCGCGGGCGATCCGAGCGCCGGCCTTCGCCCCATTTTGCGTGGGCCACCGTGACGGACCCCATAGCCAGCGCCATCGCAAGGGTAAAAACAATCGGCCATTTACGTTTCATCTCCTACCTCCTTTTCAGATCGACGCCAAACCCTCGTACATCTCCTCCAATTCCTCAGAAGACAGATCCTCGAGGTAATCGTAAATGCTCTGCTCGTACAGGTCGTAAGGCGCCATGTCCTCCGACACCGCCTGCATGTCCTCCTCGATCAGCGCGAGCATTTCCTCAGCGATCTCCTCTTCCAAATCCCCATCGGAATAATCGGCCATGGCCAGCAAAAGCTCGGCATAGCTTTCCGCTTCGGAAAGTTCATAATCGACGTCGTCGACCACGGCGGCCTCCGCAGGCATCTCACGAGGAGCCTGCCCGGGCTCCGTTTGCTGAGCCACGTTATTCACTACAGCCGGCGGGCGGCCGGTTTCCCTGAAAACGAGAACCGACGCGATAACGAGCGCAGCAGCGGCGGCCAGCGGAAGCCCCACCCGCCACAGTCTCATGCGCGTGGCCACGGCCGGTTCTTCCTCGGAGAGCCTTTGCGAGAGCCTGCTGTCGAAGCGCCTCCAAAACTCGGCATCGCGCTCAGGCGCGGCGAGCGATCCGATGCTCTCCTTCAGGCTCTCTATCTGCGAAAGCTCGCCCTGGCATGCCTCGCAGCCGGCTACGTGCTCCTCGACCGCCTGCCGCCGGGAGGCTCCCAGGGCGTCCTCGACATAGTCAACCAGCAGTCTTCTCGCTTTCTCGCAGTTCATAGTTCCTCTCCCGAACGCGCGAGCGCGTCCTTGAGCCTGAGTATCGCATGGCGGTAGTTCACTCTGGCCGATCCGGCGCTGCAGCCGATCGCGCGGCCGATCTCCCCGAACGACATCCCGTGAAAAATCCTGAGCGTAACAGCGGACTTCTGCTTGAATGGCAGCGACTCCATCTGCCGCTCGAGCCATGCCTGCCGCTCGCGCTTCGCTAGATTCTCGTACGGCGAGTCGACCACTGCAACGTCCGGCCCGGGATCAAGCTCGGCCTCCTTTTTGCGCCTTTTGAGTTCGTCGTAGCAGAGATTCATCGTTATCCTGTAGAGCCAGGTCTTGAAATTCGCCTTCCATCGGAACGATCGCAGCCCCTTGAAAATCCTGATAAACGTTTCCTGCGCTATCTCTTCGGCGCTCTCGGCATTTCCGACCATCCGGCACGCCGTCGCAAAAACCTGCTCGCGGTGGCGCAGGACCAGGTCGCCAAACGCCGCGCGGTCGCCCGCAAGAAAATCCCTTATCAATTCCTTATCCGAGGCCACCGTCTACCTTTCTCACCCTATTAGACCGCCCGGACGGCCAAAAAGTTAAATTCGGAATGGGAATTATTTCATCCCTGCCGCTGCCGTATTATATTATTTCCACCCGAGAAGCATGAAATCCTTCGCACTATTGTCATCCTGAACCGGGTGAAGGGTCTCGTGCTAAGCCTGAACGCCCTGCATTCTTCGCATCGCTCAGAATGACGAACAGCCATGTGGAGCGCAGATTCGGCATGAATACGCGTGATTTTTCCGATCCTATTTCCCCCTTACTGTCAGGCAGTTCCCTTCATTCGGCCATTTCGCGCCGACATTAAGGATATCCGCATATGACCGCCGTTTGACAATCTACTCCGGAACGGCTAAGATTCATTGGAATCGCGGACTTATTTTCTAACATAATGAGGCAATCGAATGAGCCGACAACAGACGGAGGCAGCAGCCGGGGAGGAGCGTTTTTTCGAGGAGCATTTCTTCGCCGAGGAGCCGTATTATCTGCCCATTCGCGATGAGGTCGAGATATTCAGGGCGGCGCATTCGGAGAGGCTGCCGGTGCTGCTCAAAGGGCCGACCGGCTGCGGCAAGACGCGCTTCATCGAATACATGGCCTACACGCTCCAGCAAGAGCGCATCGCGCAGGGGCTCGAATCGGCCGATGACGCCAGCTCGCCCCTGATTACGGTCGCATGCCATGAGGACCTCAGCGCCGGCGATCTCGTGGGCCGATACCTGCTGAAGGGAGAGGAGACCGTCTGGATCGACGGCCCGCTGACGCGCGCGGTCAAGGTCGGCGCGATCTGCTATCTCGATGAGATCGTCGAGGCGCGCAAGGACACGACGGTGCTCGTTCATCCGCTGGCCGATTACAGGAGAATGCTGCCGGTCGAAAAAAAGGGGCAGATGATACAGGCGCATGAGAATTTCCTGCTCGTTATTTCGTATAATCCGGGCTACCAGAGCGTGCTGAAGAACCTCAAGCACAGCACGCGCCAGCGCTTCGTTGCACTGGATTTCGATTATCCTCCGAAGGAGATGGAGACGCGGATCGTCGCTCACGAGAGCGCCGTCGACGACCATACGGCCGAGCGGCTCGCCTTGCTGGGCGAGAAGGTGCGCCGCCTGCGCGACCACGGCATGGAGGAAGGCGTCAGCACGCGGCTGCTGATCTATGCGGCCAGGCTCATGATATCGGGCATCGCGCCGCGCCGCGCGTGCGAGCTGGCGGTGGCCAAATCCATAACGGACGACCCCGAGACCGAGCGCGCGGTGACGGAGCTGTCCAAGAGCATATTCGAATAAGGAGAAACAGGCGTGGCCGCGCCGCCGTCACGGCCGAGGCCGCGGCCGACGCGATCGGGGGCGCCGCCGAACACTTTCAAGAGCCAACCAGGACGGCGCTCGTCGAATTCCTGCAATCGCTGGCCCGATCAAATCCTAAGGCATCCCTCCGTTGCGCGGACAACTCCGCGGGCATCCTGCACCAGCTCACACAGTCGCAGCAATCGCTTTTCCTCGCCGAGGCGGCCGCGCTTTCCGAGGCGCCGGGATGCGGCCCGGGGGCGGCATCCGAATTCTTTCTGAAATGCGTCGATCTCCTCCGCCTCCTCGACCGGGAAGATCTTCGCTCATGGATAGAGGAGGGTCGAGGGCTCGGTGGCAAAAGGCCCGAGGCGGCTGCGGCCTATTTCGCGCTCGAGTCCGCCTCGGGCATCGAGGCGCTGCAGAGGCTGCGCCGGTCGGTGCACATCGCCGAGGTCGGCCGCACGCTCAGGCTCTATTGCACGGCGGTAGGCGGCCGGACCGTCGGCATAAAGAGCACGGCCGATGCGCCGGAGGAACTCGTTCGGCAAGGCCATCATCTGCCGGTGACCGACGGAAAGACGATATATCTGCCGGAGCATCTCGACACGCACCCGTCGCACGACGAGAACTTCGACGAATATAAGGTGTTGGCGGCGCATCAGGCCGGCTACATCGAATTCGGCACGTTCGACCTCGATGTCGACGCCCTGCTCGACCATGCCGACCTGGCTCCGCTCGTTCGAAAACTCGGCAGTGAAACGGCGACCCCGCTGGCATCCAACTACGAACTTTATTTCGGATTATTCGAGGATCAATCGCTCGCGCGAGACATTTTTTTCGCGATCGAAGACGGCCGCATCGATTTCAGGCTACGCGACAAATACCATGGTCTCGCGCCCTTGCTGGCAAACGTCGCCGCCGCCTCGCTCGGCGCAAGGCCCGCGCCCGAATCGCTGCCGCTCCGCGAGGCGATGGTCGAAAGCCTGCTCAGGCTGTCGATCGGCGGGAGAATAGAGGAGACGCTTCCCGGCGCCGCGCTGCCGCTGTACAGGCGTATGTGCGCGCTGTTCGCGCCCGTCTTGAATCGAAACGCGACGGCGGACGACTCTGCCTTGGCGGCCGTTCGCATATATCGGCTGCTGGAGGCGCTTCCAAACGTATCACTTCAATCGGAATTCTGCTGGGCTGCGCTCCAGAACCTCATCGGCCCGCCCGACCAGGAACCGCCGGATTCGCCGACTGTCGGCGGCGGTCGACTCGACGAGGGAGTCCCGGACGGCGAAGTCAGGCCGTACAAGCAGGCGGAACCCGTGCCCTACCGCGGCCAGACTCGGCCGGAGCTGGTCCAGCTTGAGATGGCGATCGAGATGCTGAGGGACGCCATGGCCGACTCCGAAGAGACAGGCATTCCATTGACGAAAGAAATGCTGGAGGAACTGCTCAAAAGAGGCGCGAAGATCAAGATCAGCCAGATGACGTCGAAGGAGCTGGCCGAGACGGCGGGGCTGTTCGTTACCGATCTCGAGGGGTTGCCGCAGGAGAAAATCAAGGAACTGTCGGCCGAAGAGAAAAAGAAACTCGCAAAACTGCTACAGCAGGCACAGATAGTCCGGCGCGAAAAGCCTAAGGCGGAGCCGACATTTTTTTATGATGAATGGGACTATCTCATCGGCGAGTACAGACCGCGGTGGTGCCGGCTGCGCGAGATGCCCCTGGAGGGCGGCACCAGCGAAACAGCGGCGAGGATCCGCTCGGAAAACTCTGCGCTGATCGCGTCGGTCAGGCGCCGGTTCGAGAGGATACGGCCGGAGATGCTCAGCAGGGTCAGGCGCCTGCGCACCGGCGAGGAGATCGAGCTCGACCACGCGATCGAGGCCGTAGTCGATCGCCGAGCGGGCATAACGCCGTCGGACCGAATCTACCAGAAGCGAGAGCGACGGACGCGTGACGTCGCCACGGCGTTTCTGCTCGATCTCAGCGCCTCGACCGATGAATGGATAGCCGAGAGCCCGACCGGAAAGAAAGCGGAACCGATGAAGGCGCCGCGCGGCGCCTTTTCTGACATTTCCTCTCAATCGGCAAAAAAAGGTACAGACGAGCCACTCGCATCATCCGAGGGCTCAAAGCGCGTGATCGACATCGAACGCGAGGCGCTCGTCATCATGGCCGAGGCCTTGGAGAGCCTGGGCGACGAATATGCGGTCTACGGCTTTTCCGGCTACGGCCGCGACGACGTGGAGTTTTTCGTCGTCAAGGAATTTGGGGAGTCGTATTCCGAGCGGGCGCGCTGCCGTATAGGCGCGATGAAGCCACGCAAGAGTACGCGCATGGGGCCGGCCATCAGGCACACGCTCGAAAAATTGGCCTCAGTCGACAGCCGGCTGAAAGTCCTGATATTGCTCAGCGACGGCTACCCTCAGGACTTCGACTACGGTCCCGACCGATCGAGCCGTGACTACGGCCTGCACGACACCGCTATGGCGTTGCGCGAGGCAAAGAGGAAAAACGTGCACACGTTCTGCGTCACGGTCGACCAGGCGGGCAACGACTACCTGCGCGAGATGTGCGGCGGCGAGAACTACCTCGTCGTCAAGAATCCGGACGCGCTGCCGAGGATATTGCCGCGCGTGTATCGCGGGCTCACGGTCTGAGGTCAAAGATGGGCTCCGGAGAAATCATGGTGGGCGTCGGCGCCGTCATCAGCGACGGCGACGGGCGCATACTGCTGGTCAGACACCGGCCCGAGCGCGGCGGTTTCTGGCAGGGCAAATGGATCTGTCCCGGAGGCAGGCTCGGAGCTGGATGAGAAGCTCACCGAGTTCCGCTGTCGCGCCCTGGGTGATCGAGCGTGGCCGTATCTGATCGTGGACGCCCGATATGAGAAGGTGCGTCATGCGGGCAGGATCGTGTCGAGGGCCGTGCTGGTAGTGGCCGGTGTCAACGACGACGGGGGCCAGCGGCCCCGCGCAGAACCACGGCCCTGCGGCATCGGTATTGGATCAGCTGCTGTGTGACGGATATCACATAGCGAACGTTATGTCGGCGGTGACTCACCGCGAGATTCTCACCTGGCGACTTGGAGACAGCGAGTCTGAGCAGACGTGGGGAGAGGTGTTCTCAGACCCTAAGAAAAGGGG
>CBDUSG010000157.1:0-6903 GCA_965369575.1 uncultured bacterium
AACGGACTCGTTCTCGGTCGCCGGTGGCATCGGTAACGACGTGCAGAACGCGACATTGACCGCGCCGATCGACCTTGCGAATTACACCGGTCTCGGGACCTTTGGCATCGACGTCGAAGCCGTCGTGCAGAACTTCCTGTCGACCTCGGGCGGCTTTGGTCCGATGAACCCGAGTGCCGGTTCGACGGACGGTACCGTCACCGTGACGTACACCTACGACGCGATTCCGGAGCCCACGACCATTTTGCGCACACGCGATCCGAAAAACCGCTTGACAAAAACTTGGTCTTAGTATATAATTAGACAGCGTATGATTTTTGGCCGAGCATAAGCACTTCATGAGGCAGATCGGATAAACCAAAGCCATGAAGGTCAAAACGTTATCCCGAAGGGAACGCAAGAAGAGCGAGTTGAAGGAAAAGATATACCGCACGGCGGTCAAGCATTTCCGGCAGAAGGGTTTCGACGCCGCCAATGTCGAGGACATCACCGAGGAGGTGGACGTCAGCCGCAACACGTTCTTCAACTATTATGCCGGCAAGGATCGCGTCCTCCACGAAATAGCCCGGCGGACCGTCGCCTACTATGAACAGATGCTGCAGGAGGAGCTGGAATCCTCCGATGCGGTAACCGAAAAGATCAAGCGCCTTCTCGTTCAGATGGGCCGCAATATCCAGAGGGAAAAGGCTTTTTACCGCACGATATTCATCGAGATCATGCGCTCGCAGGTCGGGCTGGTCGAGGACGAAAAAGATCACACGACAATCGACGAGCTGCTTGGAACCCTCCTCGGGCAGGGGCAGGAAACCGGTGAGATCGACGGCAGCCTCGATTCCTACCAATTGGCCGAGATGCTGACCGGAATCTACTTTCTTACAATCATCCATTGGCTCAATTCCAAGAAATCGTACTCGCTCTCAGACCGTCTGAGTACCGCCGCCGAGATCTTTTTGAAGGGATGCATCACGGGCGCCTGAGCCCGGCGCCTTATCGGATTCTTTTTGGAGATCAAGAAAGGAGTGGGAACAATGTCCGAACCATCGGCAGCCGAGCTCGCGAAAAAACTCAGAGACGCCTATAACAATTTCGAGGCCGATCAGCCGCAGACTCTGGACCTGTTCACTGACGACGTTGTTTATCGCGACCCGCGTTTTCCGGCCTACGAGGGCAAAGAGGCGCTCAAGAGCTACTTGAAGCAGGTCGCGGGCGAGAACCAGGCGATGCAGGTCGAGTGGGAATACACCAGCATCGTCTCAGAGGGGGATCAGGTCGCCGTGGAATGGCTCGTTAAGACGGCGATGGAGCTGGAAGGCGAGAGATTCAGCTTTCCGGGTGCCGCCTTTCTAAAGGCGCGCGACGGCAAAATATGCTACTACTGCGGCTATTGGGACACCGGCATCTTGCAGAAACTGGCGGGATGACAGCCGCTCGATGGGAATGAGTTCGGTCCCGCGCGCGTCGTCCTTTTTCGGCGAGCGGATTTTGCCGCCGATGAGTGGCGCCGCCGGGTCACCGGGAAGAGATCGGCAATAAAATGGAACAGCAAATGGAACAGACAGTCCTCGCAAAACAACTACTAACAGGAAATGAGGCCATCGCGCGCGGCGCCATCGAAGCCGGTGTCATGTTTGCCTCGATGTATCCCGGCACGCCCGCGACAGAAGTCGTGGAAACGCTGGCCAGGCACGCCGGAGGCCGCAACCTGCGCGTGCAATGGGCGGTCAACGAGAAGGCCAGCATAGAGATGGCCGCTGCCGCATCGTTCGCCGGACTGAGATCACTGTGCGCGATGAAACATGCCGGCGTGAATGTCGCCGCCGAGTTCCTGCTTTACCTCAATCTTTCCGGATGCGGGGCGGGGATGGTTCTGGTCTGGGCCGACGATCCGGGCCTGCACAGCTCTATGAACGAGCAGGACTCCAGGAATTACGCCGCGATGGCCCAGCTTCCGATGCTCGAGCCCGCCACCCCGGAGCAGGCGCGGCGGATGACGAGCTATGCTTTCGATCTGTCCGAGGAGCTGGAGCTGCCTGTTATCGTGCGCACCGTAACGCGGCTGAGCCATTCGCGCGGCGAGGTCGAAACGGGACCGCTCGGGCCGGCGCCGGAGGTGCGGCCCTCGTTCGAGAAGGATTCCACCATGCGCTGGAGCCCGGCGGGCGGGCTGGTGAACAAGCATCAGACCCTCCACCGAAAATACGAGCAAACCGCGCGGATTTTCGAGAAATCGGAATTCAACGTTTACGAAGGCCCGGACGAGCCCGACCTCCTCATAATATCCTCGGGCCCGCCCACCCTATATGCCGAAGAGGCCATCGGACTCATGGAAATCGGCGCGTCGACCGGTCTGCTGAAGCTGGGCGCGACAAACCCTCTGCCGTTCGAGCTTGTCAAGGGCCGCGTCGAAAAAGCGCAAAAGGTTCTCTTCATCGAAGAGGTGGACCCGTTCCTCGAGCTCGGCGTCAGAAGCATCGCGTCCGAGCTTTCGAAGCGGGTCGAATTTTTCGGCAAGCTCGAAAAAGGAATCCCCGTCGGAGCCTATGTTCCAGCGTGCGGCGAGCTGAACGTCGATCTCGTAATCGACGCGATTGAAAAAGTGCAGGGCAAAAAAGAGCCGATCCCGATACAGGTGCCGTCGGTGCAGGTCGATTTCGGCGACGATCTGCCCGCCCGCATGATCGGTCTGTGCGCCGGATGTCCTCATCGGGCCTCGTATTACGCCGCGCGAAAGGCGATCCAGCGCAATGACGGCAAGGGATTCTGCGTCGGCGACATCGGCTGCTACGCGATGCGCGTCGGCCCGCCCTTTTTCGAGAATAAGCTGCTCTACGCGATGGGCTCGAGCATCGGGCTCGCCAACGGATTCGGCCTGCTGCAAAAGCATTTCGGACTGGACGAGCCCGCGCTCTCAGTCATCGGCGACTCGACCTTTTTCCACGCCGCGCTGCCCGAGCTTGTTCAGATGGTCTGGAACGGCATCGACGGCGCGATCCTCATCCTGGATAACGGCGGCACGGCGATGACCGGCTTTCAGCCGACTCCGAGTTCGGGGCCGGACGCCCACGGCGAGCCGGCGCCCGCGCTCGATATGGAGGCCGTCATCAGAGGATTGGGAATCGACAGCATCGCTTCGGCCGACCCGACGGACGCGAAGGCGTTCTCCGACATCATCCATCGGGCGCTGACGGAAAAAGGCATCAGCGTAGTCATCGCGAGGCGCGAGTGCGAACTCATCCGCGTGCACAGAAATCGTGTGCAAGGGCTCGCGTCGTCGCCTGTGCGCGTAGACGCCGAGAAGTGCAAGGGCGAAAAATGCATGGTTTGCCTGAGGGAGTTCCCCTGTCCGGGCCTGATGTACTCGCAGGAGAGCGCAACCGTGCGCGTGAACGAGGCCGTCTGCACGCATTGCGGCGACTGCGCGCAGATATGCCGGTTTGACGCCATCGGGCGAACGGAGGCCACGGATGAATAATAGCGCTCCCATAAATATTCTCATTGCGGGAGTCGGCGGACAGGGAAACCTGCTGGCCAGCCGCCTGCTTGCCGCCGTCGCGATTCCCGAGGGATTTCAGATCACCATCGGCGAGACCAAGGGCGTCTCGCAGCGCAGCGGGTCGGTGACCTCGCATGTCCGCCTCTGTCGCTCGGTGCTCGGGCCGCTGATTCCGCTTCAGGCTGCGCATATCATACTGGGGCTCGAGCCCCTCGAAACGCTGCGTCTCTCCAGGAAGTATTCCAACTCCGAGACCAGCGTGCTTGTTAATCCCAACCCCATGGTTCCCATGCTTGTGGCGCAGGGACTGCAGTCGTATCCGCCATTGGAACGGATACTCTCCGAGTTGGGAACTCTGAACAAAGCCGTCCATCTCATCCGGGCGACAGAACTGGCCAGGGATGCGGGCAACCAGATAGCGCAGAACGTGGTCATGCTGGGCGCGCTGAGCGGGCTCGAGCTTTTGCCGTTCGGGCGCGACCGATTCTTAGAGGTGATAATCGGCAGCGTATCCGAAAAGCATCGAGGACTCAACGAGCGCGCGTTCGAGGCCGGCTACGAGGAAGGCGCCAGGCAGCGAGACGGAGGCCGCAAGGAGGGCGGGCATGCTTGACTTTTCGTTCACCGAGGAACAGGAGCTTTTGCGCAAGACGCTGCGCGAGTTCTCGCTCAAGGAGCTGCTTCCCAAATACGGCTACTGGGACAAGCATGAGGAATACCCCTATGAGCCGATAAAGAAGATACTGGAAATTGTCAATCCGTATGGCGATGACTGGCGCGAGGCGGCCGAGTCCGACGACCTCATAATTCCCGGCATCGTCGCCGAGGAGGTCGCCCGCGGCGATTTCAATTGCGTGCTCCCCAGCCTTGGGCCTTTCACGGTGGCGCATTTCCTCGCCGGCGCGCCGGACGAGCTGAAAGAGGAGTGGTTCCCCGGTCTGATCACCGGCGAGAAGGTCATCGGCCTTTGCCTGACCGAGCCCGACGCCGGCTCGGACCTCGGCTCGCTTCGCACGACGGCGGTCAGGGACGGCGACGACTACGTGCTCAACGGCGAGAAGAACTCGGTCAGCTTCATAAATGCCGACGTCTTCTACATATTCGCCCGCACGACCAAGGGCTCGACCGGATACAAGGGCATAAGCGCGTTCCTCGTGCCTCGCGAGACCGAGGGCCTGGACTTCACCACGTATCGCGATCTCGGCTGCCGTGCCGTGCCGCGCGGACAGCTCTTCATGAACGATGCGCGGGCGCCGGCGAGCTGCATGGTCGGCGACGAAGGACACGCGTTCAAAATGATAATGAAGTATCTCGACGTCAACCGTGCATTCATAGGGTTGATGTGCATCGGCGCCGCCGCGCAGACACTCGACGAGACAATCGAATACGTGAAGGAAAAGCATGCCTTTGGCACTACGCTCGGCCGGTTCCAGGGCGTGGCCTTCCCGATCGCCGAGGCCGCCACAACGCTCGAGCTCGGCCGCCTGCTCTGCTACAAGATCCTCTGGATGAGGCAGAACGACATGCCTTGCGCTCTCGAGGGCGCCATGGCCAAGTGGTGGGTGCCCAAGACGTGTGTCGAGGTCATCCATGAGTGCCTGCTGCTGCACGGACATTACGGCTACACGGACGAGTTCCCGATCGAGCAGCGCCTGCGCGACGTCATCGGCTGGCAGATAGGCGACGGCTCAGCCCAGATTCAGAAGCTGATCATATCCCGCCAGCTCCTCGGCCGAGACTTCGCGCCCCTCTAGAAATCGATCCTCCCCGAAAGCAGACGTTATACAAATTTGCGCAACGCCGCGCGCATTTGCTATAATTCAGAACTCATTCCCATGCGAGTTTGGAAGTAATCCCTAGCGCCCGGCTGCCTGTTGAAGTTGATTTATGAGACAAAAATGGGTCAAGCGGCTGTGCATTGTCATCTACGGGGCGACCTGTGGAATCGGCTTTCATCTCCTCAAGATTGATCTGGGCGGTGATTATTTCTGGAGCATCCGCCTGCCCATTTCTTTGGCGTTGGGAATGCTTCTTTTCTATGTCGTCGACAGCGCGAGCGCGCTTCGATTCCTGCTGGGAAAACACAACAGCGAAGTTCAGACGGCGGACTTAAAAACCTATCTGCCACTCTTTTTAATTCCTTTCTTTCCGCTTCAGAAGATGGTTGGCAATATTTTGTCATCAAGAATATCTTTTCTTCAGTGGGCCTTTCTGTGCGCTGTTTTGGTTCTTGTCTCGAAGTGTCTGCTCGTCCTCAGGATGAAAGAGAGAAATGCGGGCGCGGACGACGGCGCGGCGAACCTATCCGCCCCGAATGTCTTCCCTCGTTTCGCGGCGATCGCGGGCGTCGTCGCCCTTTTCTGGTTCCATCAGTTAACACTCACATTTGACGATTATTTTCCTTTTCTCAGATTCTCGAAACCGAGCAGCTTCTATTTCAGCCAGGACGACGAGACGCGCAAGATTTTTCTTTATGAAAAGGAAATCAGGCTCGAGAAGAATCTGCTGCCAGGAGCATCCTGGGCGGTAACCGGATGCAAGATAACCAAAGGATTGGAAGATGCTCCCCATTCTCGTGTGCCGATACGTTTCGTGGCCCGCGCCACGGATGACAACGGAAAGCTGCTCGCCGAAAGGCTCGTCACTCTGGACGCCGCGGACAAGGAGTCAAGGGGTTGGAAGGACATCGAGCTTGACCTCTCGGGCGCACGGGGAGGCGTCGTCCATTTTGTTCTCAGGGCAAGGCCGCATCTCCTGAAAACCGATTGGCGTTATCTTTCAGGGTTTCTGCTTCATAATCCGCTGGACTTTTCATATTTTCAGGAATCCGCCGTACAAGTGGCGTGGAGTGAGCCGGAGATTGTCTCGCATGATGATGAACTCCCCAATATCATTCTTATCTCCCTGGATACGCTGAGGGCCGATCGTCTCGGATGCTATGGATATGAAAAAGACGTAAGCCCCGTCATAGACTCGTTCGCGCATGAGAGCATTCTGTTCGAAAACGCATTCAGCCAAGCGACGTGGACGCTGCCGTCTCATCTCTCCATCTTCACGGGAAAATTCTCCGGCGAAATTGGGATAGAAGATTACAGCAACCGAAACGCGGCAGCGAATACGAGTGCTCTCGCTTGGATAACAGACCCGGTTCTACCTGAAATTCTGGGGGAAAGCGGGTTTTTGAGCGTCGGATTCACACAGGGCGGCTATATGTCTCCCAACTTCGGATTGTACAAAGGGTTCTATTCATATACTTCATTCGATCTAATTAGATCGGCCGATGTCGGCGGCCATTCCATCAAAGCGGCTCGGGAATGGATTGATGACAATCGCGGCAGGAGATTCTTCGTTTTCATCCACACTTTCATTATCCATAATTATGAGCTTGGAATCGAGCCGCGATCTGAGGG
>CBDUSG010000158.1:0-6848 GCA_965369575.1 uncultured bacterium
AGAGCGTTTCATGGCGGGCCTTACTGAATCATTTCCAGTGAGAGCCTGTCCAGTGTGACTCAAACATAGGTGACGCAAGGATACGAAGTATCCGTGGCAGGGGGCTTTGCCCCCACGAAGTATCCGTGGATGGGGGCTCTGCCCCCCGCCCCAGACAACTTACAGGACTCTGAGACCGACAATACACGGTTGACACGACACCGGGGAGAATCCATATATTGAGCGCTTCACAGGAAACAGCGCATTTCATCGGAGGCGTCGGCCGCTCGGGCACGACGCTTGTCGTCGACATGCTCGGTCTCCACAGCCGTCTGTCCCCCATATACGAGACCGAATTCGTGACTCCCTTCCTCGAAAGCGTTGAGGCCGGCGACCTGGAGAAACTGAAGCAGGCGCTGCAGTATTCAATCGATTGGGCCAAGCCGCTGCCGCACAGACCGCACAACAAAAGGGAGCACGAGAGGTATCACCACGGGCCGCATTATGTTCTCTTCACGAAAAAGCACATGGGAGAGTCCGTCAGGGCGTTTGTGGAAAACCTGGACCCATCGAACATAGCCGAGAAAGTCGACCGCCTCGTGCGCGATCTTTTTCGGGTGCATTGCGATCTTGACGGCAAAGAGCTGTGGATCAACAAAACGCCCGTCTATGTTGTCCATTTGCCGGGATTGAAACGGGTCTTTTCCAAAATGAAATTCATACACTGTATCAGAGACGGCCGCGACGTCGCATGCTCGATGACCACGCGCTCTTGGGGCCCCGACAATTTTCTCGATATCGCCAAGATATGGAAAAATCAGATTGCGCTCGCGAGAGAGTTTGCGGGCGCTCATCCCTCGGACTACATGGAATTCAGATACGAGGATCTCGTGCTGGACCCGAGGCCGTGTCTCGAAAAGCTCTTCGAGTTTCTCGGGGTCGAAGACGAGAGCGCGGCGCTGCTCGAGACTTATGCGGCGCACAAGGACGGGATCAGCCTCACAAAATCCCCGCTCGGAAACTGGAAATCAAAGTTTTCCGGCGAAGAGAAGTCCGAGTTCTGGCGGCTGGCCGGCGACACTCTCGCCGAACTCGGCTACCCGAAGGACTGACGCGGCCCCGCCGCGCAACCGCGGCGATCTCGACCGTGATACCTCTTAAAGAAGTAGAGACAAACTGCAGCGCGCTCACTTAAAACTCTCTCAGCGTGAAATCGCTCCCGGCGCCTCTGCTTTCCGAGATGTGCCATCTTCTTTCGGTCAATCCGTCAAGAAAGCGCTGGTCGTGGCTGACGAGGAGCAGACCGCAAGGGCAATCGCGCAGGGCCTCCTCGAGGCATTCTATCGAGGGCAGGTCCAGATGATTGGTAGGCTCGTCCATGATTATCAGGTGCGTCGCATTGGCGATGCCCGTTGCCAGGAGAATCTTCCGGATTTCGCCGGGACTCGGCTCGTCGCTCTCGAGGAGCCGGTGCGGCCGCGACCCCAGGCGGCTGACTACAGTCATCATGTGTCCGAGATTGTCTTTGGACAACCCGCGCGCCCTGGCCATAATATCTTTTGAGGCCTGCACATCTATTTCCTGCGGCAGATAGGTCACGAGCTGTTCCGGCAGATTCAGAGATTGTACGATATGGCGCACAAGGGTGCTTTTCCCCGCCCCGTTCGGGCCGGTGAGCGCGATGCGGTCGGCCGGTCGCATCGCCAGATCACGAAATGCGAGGGTCCTTTCCCCACCCAAAGGGATCGAGCCCTCGGGGAGGCGAAAGAGCATATCCCGCTCTGAGCGCGAGCCCTCCAGCCAGATGCCCATCCGATGGCTTTTCTTGATCTTGAATTGCTCCTGTCTCTTGTCGACCTGCTTCAGGCGGCTGTCGATCTGGCGCAGCCGCTTTCCATCTACAGCGTCCTTTCCGGTCATCCTGGCGAGGTTCAACCTGCCGCGAGCGTCGTGATCCTTCGGGTTAAGGCCGCGTTTCGAGAGTCTTCGATGCGCTCGCGAAGCCGAGACCCTGCGCCGGACGGCCTCGCGCTTAAGCTTCCGAGCGTCGCCTTTGGCGACGTCGTATTGTTTGCGAATATGTTCTTCTTCTCGTCTGGCCTCCTGCGAGCCCTGAGTATATCCCCCCGGTCGCATTACGGCTTCGGGCGGCTCGACGAAGAGGCACTGCCGGCAGAGCGTGTCGAGGAGTTCGCGGTCGTGGCTGACCAGCAGACCAATCCCTTGAAAAGAGCGCAGGGCATCGGCGAGCAGGTCGCGCGCTCGGGCATCGAGGTGGTTCGTGGGCTCGTCCACGGCCAGAGCCTGCGGCCTGCACCAGAGGACCACTCCGGTCTGGGCCCGCTTGCGCTCGCCGTGACTCAGGGTATCCCATCGGGGCAGCCAGTCGTCGGCGATACCCAGAAGCCGCTTGATCTTGCAGGCGTCTCCATCGGTCGCCCTTATCATGTCCTCGAACATCGGAGGAACTTCGTCCGTGCGCTGCGGGCAGTAGATCGCATTATCGACAGCCTGTACATGCCCGCGCCGGGGTTGCAGCTCCCCGGCCGCAAGTTTCAGAACGGTGGTCTTGCCCGCTCCGTTCGCTCCCACTATTCCGGTCCAGCCTATCGGGAAATGCGCGGAAAGGCTCTCGAACAGGGGAACGCTCGCCGCATCGTATGCAAACGAGACATTGTGAAAGACGATAGCCCTGTCGTTCATCTTCGGCTCCGTGTCGCAAGTAAGGAGATTTGCATGTTCTCGATCGTTCCTTCGGGACATCGATTGCTCGCACAAAAAAAGCCACGGTTTTCCCGTGGCTTCTCAACCGGCGCTTGGATTTTTAGGGCCACGGGGCAAACGGAAAAAACCATGCAAACGCATGATGAAGCTGCAGGAGAAGCGGCTTCATGACTGCTCTGCGACGGCAGAGTCGCTTGCATGTCTTCCGTTAATTCTTCACCAACGCGGCTCCTTATCTAAATCGATCTTACGGCGGAACCATCAAAGTGATTGTTCTGCTTCCGCCTTTCAGACAACAGTATAGAACAAGCCGGCGCAAAAGGTCAATACGCTTCATTGATAAAGCGCCGGGGGGTCGGGTATAATCCCTTCTGGAATCCATTCGGCGTATGTAACGAGACACAGACCGGGGCAGGGGAGGAAGCATGGAACTGGAAACGGTATTGCTCGATCGCATGACTTCGCCGCAGGTGAAACAGGCAATCGAGAGCGGCTGCTCGACGGTGCTGCTTGCCGTCGGCTCCAACGAACAGCATGGGCCGCATCTTGCGTTGGGAACCGATTCGCTGATCGGCGACAAATTGGTTGAGGAGGCAGCCTGTCGGCTTGGCAACATCCTCGTTGCGCCTACGATACGCGTGGGCGCCTCGGAGCATCACATGGCGTTTGCGGGGACGATTACGTTGCGCGAGGAGGTCCTCGAGGAGGTGCTGGTCGATTACTGCCGCAGCCTTGCGCGGCACGGATTTCGCACGATCCTGCTCATCCCCACGCACGGCGGAAATGTCGAGACGGTGGCCCGCACCGCCGAGCGTCTTGCGCGGGAAAGCCTGTCGTCGAACGTTGTGAGCCTGTCGGACGAATCGGCCTACCTGGCGGCCATCGTCGAGGTGAGTTCTAAACACGGCATTACCCCCGGCGAGGCGGGCACGCACGCCGGGCATCTGGAAACGTCCGTGATGCTGGCGCTTCATCCGGACATCGTCGACATGGAAAAGGCAACGCGAGGCAAGGTGGATCTCGGCTACGACACGAGGGACAAACTGCACGAGGTCGGCATGCATCGCCTCTCGCCGACCGGCATACTCGGCGACGCGACAAAGTCGACCGCGGAGGCCGGCGGCGATTATGTAGAGCACATGGTCTCGGCGCTCGCGGACAAGATAGGCTCGCTTCTGTCCGAACTCGCGGAATGAGGGATAGCGGGAACGATATGCTGATTTGCGTGAATGCTACTGCGGCCTCACGGACGGCGGTCGGGCCGTTCCTCGACCGGTTGAAACGGAGCGGCCGGCCGGAAAATCACGGACTATTCGCCAAGAAATTGGGCCGTTCCGGGCCCGTCTGTCGCCTTGACATATATTCGTGCGAGGTCTATAATATATAGGATAAGGCTTGATCGGACCGGAGTCGCTTGAGATGGATCACGGCAAGAAAATAAGGGTAGTGACGCAGACGGGTACCTTCTATCTCGAGATTGATGGCCGGCCCGACGGCGCCGGCGCCGTGCTGCCCGAAATTCTGGCCCGGAAAGAGCAGTCCTGCCCTGACAGTTTTGAGGAGTTCACACTCGGAGATGTAGATGTTCAGCGCCTGAGCGAGGAGGCCTTCCTATACAGGCTGAGGCGCGAGTACTTTTTCAAAGTGGGCGACTATGTGCGCGCCATCCGCGACGTAAAGATCGGCATCCAGATAATCGAGATGATCACGGCATACTCGGAGAATCCCGAGATGCGCGCCTTCTTCCTTCAATTCCGACCCGACCAGGAAATCTTCAGCCGAACGGCGGAGGCCAAGCTTGCGATCGAGCAGAAAGACTACGCGCTTGCGCGCCAGCGCCTCGAGCTTGCGGCGTCTTTCGCGAATGAGTTCGGGCGGCTACACTATGACGTTTTTCCGGAATCATGGCTGGAGAACAGGCTGGAACAGCTCAAAAAGGTCTACGACGAGGTGGGCGAGATGTGGGAAAACGATCTCTCGCCTCTGAGGAATTCGACCCTGACTCTGGAGCAGCAGATGAAGGCGGCCGTGGAGGCCGAGCAGTACGAGCGTGCAGCGGATCTGAGGGATATGATTCGCGGTCGCGACGAGAACGCAGACGAATAATCGCATTTTTGGCGGCAAAAAAAATCCGCGGACCCCTTTCGGAGCCCGCGACATTTTTTTTTGGGTGGTTCCGCAGCTCAAGACTCGGCCTCTCTCATTCGTTCCGGTCCCTGGAGCTTACCTACCCCTTTTCTGTCAGGAAAACCTTGTCGAAGTATGCTTTTGAATCTATCAGGTGCAGGTCGATATTCTTGAAGTCCCGCACATCCTCGCGCGAGATGTGGGGCGCTTCCCTGTCGCGGACAGATGGCTCGAGCCTGTCGGCTTTGGGCTCTTCAGGCTGCTTTTTTGGGCGATTCTTGGAACCCAGTTCACCGGTTTCGAGCAGTTCATCGATTCTGCCTGCGGCCATATCTACGATTGCCTCGAGCAGGTGCTGCTTCTTTTCCTCTGACGTGCCGCCGGTGATGATGTTCCTATCGAGCGGCATAATCTCGCCGTCGAACAGCAGAACCATCTCGTTGCAGCGGGGACACGGACCTACGATGATAGAGCCCAGCGGGGGAGTCATGATCTGCCCAGTGGCTTGGCAATGAGGACATTGTACTTCGATAACCGGAAACATTTCTTACACCTCCTGTCAAGAGCGGTCGGCCCTTGCTTCTTCCTTGCCGGCGTCGACGTCGCTCATGCATCTCTCATTCTCACGAGCTAAAAAGAGCAATTGTTATGCCAGCTATACCTTATATCGGCAGGGGCCGTATATTTCTTCCGTAAAATCCTCCGATACCCGGTTTCTATCGATTTTCAACTCGATATTTCCGCCAAACGGCTGCGGACATAAACTCTCGTTCCTCCTGACATTAGACGCAACTGGGGCAGGGCATATTCATATGATCTTAAGCGCAGAGCAAGAAAGGTGATAGATAGTGTAAGGGTCCATTTGCCAGGGAAATTTCTCTGATGACATGTGAAAAATACAAGTCGCCTAAGCTGGAGGGCCGAAAGTGGCGATTTTGGTCGCTTCGGCAGGGCCATGTGGGACGAAAAAAGTCCCGGCTCGGCGAAAAGTGTGCAAAATTGGTGCTAGAAAGCTGCTCAAAGGGAAGAATTTGACTGCGCCATGCGGTTTTTTTTCATTCCCGATATTATCGAGGCGATTCCATGGGCGCTGAGTTCGTCGGGGATAACGAAAATCTTATCGACCGGCCGGCAGCCGGTGGAACGCCTGGCGCGCCGCCTCAATCTTTTTGCCCTGCTGATGTTGCGGGTTCCGACAGGATCGTAGTCGAGGCATACCGAGCCGCTCGGATCGCGCAGGAAATTTATACTGAGGGCGATTGACAGGTCTGTGAGCCGGTTTATTTCATCTTCCGAAATTTCCCACCTGGAATTGCGTTCCATGAATCGGCTCGTCCGCTGCCAGCGGTCAAGATCGGTGAGGTTGAGAATTTTCACGTACACGTTCTTTTTCGCCTTCAGCGGCACAATCTTTTTTTTCACGGCGACCTCGAGCGACGCATCGTTGTGGCTGTTCTGGTCGGCAACAATTTCCCGTGCGAGCCTCCAGTAGTCCGAATCGATGTGAGCGTCGGAGCGGAATTCCCAGTACACATGCCCCAGCCTCCTGGTGGAGGCGGTGAGATACAGCTGATTCGGAATATAGTAATTATGTGCGACGACATCGGCGGCCAAATGGGCGAGATAGCCGTAGCAGAACGCTCTGTTGGCGGGCATATCGGCTGCCCCAAGCATTTTTAATCCGACGGACCAGTTGTGGCAGTGGTCGTCGCGTCTGCGATAGCCTTTCCCGATGAAAAAATCCGCGCTTATGCATCCATAGAGAAAGTCACGCGGGAAAGCCTTGAGCAGTTGAGCGACGGATGGGAGGATGAGGTGCAGGTTTTCGAGGATGAACGAACCCTTCACTATATGGATTCCCGGCCCCCAGGCGTGCGCCTCGCCGCTGAGCAACGCCATCCACGAGCACACGAGGGCGGTAAAATTCAAAAAACGCAGCGCCCGCCTTAATAGTCGACCAGCTGTTTTCTTGTTCCGCGCCATAAATCGAGTCATATTATCCTATAGCCGGCATGACG
>CBDUSG010000159.1:0-6843 GCA_965369575.1 uncultured bacterium
GTCGAAAGGGAAAATGGTGGTAACGACGAATTGTCCGGAAGTGGGAGAACTCAGAGACGAGATGGACGTCGAATACGACGGAGATTCTCTCGAAGTCGGCTTCAACCCGCAGTTCATACTCGATGCACTCAAGGTGATAGACGAAGAAAAGGTCAGGGTGCAGCTCAAGGACGCTCAAAGCTCGGGGCTGCTCATTCCCGAGGGAAACGACAATTACCTGTACGTGGTCATGCCGGTGAGGCTATGAAGCCGCGGAAAAGAAGACGATCCGACGGGAAGCTCGCACCGATAGACGACATAATCAAAGGGGTCTTCACGGACGGAAAGTTCGGCGGTTCGGCGCAGGTTGCAGAGCTTTGGAATCATTGGAAGGATATCGTAGGCGAAGACGTCGCCGAGCACAGCTATCCCGAAAAAATAAGGGACGGCAAATTACACATAAAAGTCGACAGTCCCGTGTGGCGGCAACAGCTTGATCTGCTCAAAGAAGAGATCAAAAGCAAGATAGACGCAAACCTCGAAAATCTGAAAATCGAAAAACTCGTTTTCAGGTAGATCCTCATCCCGAAACTCTTCTAATTTCATCCTCAACTCTTCGGCTCCGACGCATTGCATAAACTTCAAGCGAAATCCCATCGTTTTAAAGCCGAAACATTCGCATCGACATAAGAGAGAATGATTTTCTTGAACGGTTTTTAAGGTGCATGAGCGGCTCGACATCTCCATTAGAACGTTGAAATATATTAAAATATATAGACAGAAAATGACCATATTTTTCGCGGACTTTTTTGGAATGACATATACACAATATATTGAGTCTAGTGTGAGCCAAACCCCCCTTATATTGTAGCATCCGACAAATTTTTTCCTTTACTTTTCAGGCCGATCCATGCTATCATATATAAGTATCTGGAAGACGAAAAAAAGGCGCAAAAACAGGATAAAATGGGAACTACAGAAAAGATATACACTGCCGAGAAGATTCAGGTCCTCGAGGGCCTCACCGCGGTGCGTAAAAGGCCCGCAATGTATATCGGCAGCACCGGCGAAAGAGGCCTTCATCACCTCGTCTACGAGGTGGTCGACAACGGTATCGATGAGGCGATGGCGGGCTTCTGCTCGACCGTCGAGGTGGCCGTACATATCGACAACAGTATCACGGTCATTGACGATGGCCGCGGCATACCCGTCGACCTGCATCCGAAATTGAAAAAGCCGGCACTCGAGGTCGTCATGACCGTGCTTCACGCCGGCGGCAAGTTCGACAGCAAGTCATATAAAATCTCCGGCGGCCTTCATGGCGTGGGCGTCTCGGTCGTCAATGCGCTTTCCGAATGGCTCGAGGCCGAGGTCTACCGTGACGGCTCGGTGTACTTACAGCGCTACGAGCGCGGCAAACCGGCGCATCCGATGGAGGCCATCGGGAAGAGCAAGAAGACCGGCACCAAGATCACGTTCAAGCCGGACAAAGAAATATTCGATGATATCGATTTCCGCTCGGAGATACTAACGGCCCGGCTGCGCGAACTCGCGTTCCTCAACCGGGGCCTCAAGATAAAGTTTGCCGACGAACGCGGCGAGGACGAGCCGGTCCTCTTCCAGTATAACGACGGCATAATAGATTTCATCGAGCATCTCAACCGCAACAAGACCACGCTGCACAAGACGTTCTATTGCGAGCGCGAGCGCAACGGCGTGATTATCGAGTTGGCGTTTCAGTACAACGACGGCTATGCCGAGAACATTTTCAGCTACGCCAACAACATAAACACGATCGAAGGCGGCACGCATCTCGTCGGATTCAAGTCGGCGCTTACACGCAGCGTGAATGAATACGCGCGAAAGAACAACCTGCTCAAGAACTCGAAGGTCTCGATCACGGGCGAGGACGTGCGCGAGGGCATCGCGGCGGTCGTCTCGGTCAAGCTGTCCGAGCCGCAGTTCGAGGGGCAGACGAAGACCAAGCTGGGCAACAGCGAGGTCAAGGGGATAACCGAATCGGCCGTCAACGAGGCGCTCACCGAGTTCTTCGAGGAAAAGCCGTCCGCCGCACGCAAGATAGTGGACAAGGCGCTCACCTCGGCCCTGGCACGCGAGGCCGCCCGCAAGGCGCGCGACCTCACCCGGCGCAAGGGCGCGCTCGACTCGGGCAATCTGCCCGGAAAACTGGCCGACTGTTCCGAGAAAGACCCCGCCCTGTGCGAAATATATATTGTCGAGGGCCAGTCGGCCGGAGGCTCGGCCAAGCAGGGTCGCGACAGGCGCTTTCAGGCTATTCTGCCGATGAAGGGAAAGATTCTCAACGTCGAGAAGGCCCGGCTCGAGAAGGTGCTGAGCAACGAAGAGATACGCACGCTGATCACCGCAATCGGCACCGGCGTGGGCAAAGACGAGTTCAATGCCGAGAACGCGCGCTATCACAAGATAATAATCATGACCGATGCCGACGTCGACGGCTCTCACATCCGCACTCTGCTGCTCACGTTCTTCTACCGCCAGATGGAAGAGCTTATCAAACGCGGCTATATATACATTGCGCTGCCGCCGCTGTACAAGATCAAGCGCGGCAAGACCGAGCGCTACGTCAGGAGCGACGGCGAGATGGAAGATTTCCTCGTGGATGAGGGCATCAAGGACCTGACCGTGAGCCGCAACGGCAAAGAGGGCGCGTTCAGCGAATCGAGCCTCAGGGAAGTGACGGAGGCACTCCGCGAAATCGAGAGATTCGCAAAGGCGATGGTGCGCAAGAATATCACAATCGGCGAGTATCTCCGGAACCGACAGCCCGGCAACGGCCGGTTCCCGCTCTACATGGTCGACATAGACGGCGACCGCGAATATCTGTACAGCGAGAAGGACTACACGAAATACATGGAGAAAATCGAAGCGCAAAAACAGCCCGAACTTCCTTTCGACAGCGGCAACGGCGGCAATGGCGCCCAATCGCTCGATGAAAAGAGGAACATGCGCATTGTCGAGTTCGCCGAATCGCGCGAGATCGAGGCGCTGTTCAAAAAACTTCGGCGCTTCGGAATAAAGCCGGACAACTGCGTCGGGTCCGAAAGCCACGGATCGGCCCCAGATGCGCTGAACGGAGAGCCCGGACCGCCGGAATTCTTTGTCCGCAAAAACGGCGAGGAGATCCCCGTTTATTCAGCGCTCGGGATATTGGACGTAATCATGGAGTTCGCGCGCCGCGGACTCACGATACAGAGATACAAAGGCCTGGGAGAGATGAATCCGACGCAGCTATGGGAAACCACGATGGACCCTGAAACGCGCACGATGCTCCAGGTACAGCTCGAGGACGCGCTCGCCGCCGAGGAGACATTCAACAACCTGATGGGCGAAAAGGTCGAGCCTCGCCGCGAGTTCATCCAGGCCAACGCCCTCGAAGTCAGAAACCTCGACATCTAAAGGCCACGACACCGGCGGCATCCGTATTCATAAATCCCCCTTCCCCCTTTGAGGAAAAGGGGATTCATGAAGCTTTCCGTGGAAGTTGGTGCGAAGACCCCGCGAAGACCCGTTGCTTTGAAGGCTTTTCGGTCTCCCCCCTGAAAAGGGAGATCGATGAGAATTGAGACGCCGAAACTTTTGATTAGACCGTGCCGAAAATAAGGAAGCCGCAGCGCCGATGAAATACACGCAGAACGAAACGATCCTGCCGGTCAACATCGAGACCGAGATGCGAAGGTCGTTCATCGAGTATGCGATGAGCGTCATAGTTTCGCGCGCGCTGCCGGATGTGCGCGACGGCCTCAAGCCCGTCCACCGCCGCATCCTTTACGCGATGAGCGAGCTGGGCCTGGGCTCGCGGCGCACGCAACGCAAGTGCGCCCGCATCGTCGGCGACACGATGGGAAAATACCACCCGCACGGTGACTCGGCCATTTACGACTCGCTCGTGCGCATGGCGCAGGACTTCAACCTGCGCTACCCGCTCATCGACGGGCAGGGCAACTTCGGCTCGATCGACGGCGACGGCGCGGCCGCCATGCGCTACACCGAGGCGCGCCTGGCTCCGCTGGCCGAGGAGATGCTGGCCGACATCGACAAGGATACCGTCGATTTCCAGCCGAACTTCGACGAATCGCTCGAAGAGCCAATGCCGCTGCCGGCGGCGTTTCCGAACCTGATGGTCAACGGCTCCTCCGGCATCGCGGTCGGAATGGCCACCAACATCCCGCCGCATAACCTGGGCGAAGTGCTCGATGCGCTCCGCATCCTCATCGATAACGTGAACGCCACGACCTCCGAGTTGATGGAGTGCATCAAGGGGCCCGATTTCCCAACCGGCGGCCTGATCCTGGGCACGCGCGGAATCGAGGACGCCTACCACACAGGCCGCGGCAGGGTCGTCGTCAGGGCGCGCGTGAAGGTGGAAAAGCCCGCCAAGGGCGGTGGCAAAACAAAGATAATAGTCACCGAGATCCCGTTCCAGGTCAACAAGAGCAGGCTCATCGAGAACATCGCCTCGCTCGTACAGCATAAAAAGATCGAGGGAATCTCCGACATCCGTGACGAAAGCGACAAAGATGGGATGCGCATCGTCATCGAGCTCAAGCGCGACGAACTGGCGGACGTCGTCCTCAACCAGCTCTATAAGCATACCGCGATGCAGAGCACGTTCGGCATAATCATGCTCGCGCTCGTCGAGAACCAGCCCCGCGTGCTCAGCCTCAAACAGATGCTCAAGGCATACCTCGACCATCGAGAGGACGTCGTCGTGCGGCGCTCGCGCTTCGAGCTGGACAAGGCCGAGAAGCGGGCGCACATCCTCGAGGGCATCAAGATAGCGCTCGACCAGATCGACGAGGTCATAAATACGATCCGCAAGTCTCGCACGCCGGATGAGGCGCGCACGGCGCTGATGACAACGTTCGGGCTGACGGAAAGGCAGGCCAAGGCCATCCTCGAGATGCGCCTGCAGCGTCTGACCGGCCTCGAGCGCGAAAAGGTGGACGCCGAGTACGAAGAGCTGCTCAAGGAGATGGCCAGCCTGCGCTCGATACTCGAGAGCCCTCGCGTGCTGATGAGCGTCATCCGCGGCGAACTCGATGTGATACGCGAAAAATACGCCGACGAGCGGCGCACCGAAATCCTCGCCGCGGCCGGCGAGTTCAGGGTCGAAGACTTTATCGCCGATGAGGACATGGTGATTACCATATCGCACGGCGGCTACATGAAGCGCCTCGCCGTGAGCACCTACCGCAAGCAGCGCCGCGGCGGCAAGGGCGTCACCGGGATGGAGACGAAGGAAGAGGATTTCGTCGAATATATTTTCATTGCGTCCACGCATGACTACATACTCTTTTTCACGGATCGCGGCCGCGTGCACTGGCTGAAGGTGCACGAGATTCCGCGAGCCGGCCGCTACTCGAAGGGGCGCGCCATCGTCAACGTGCTCAACCTGGCCGAAGGCGAAAACATGGCGGCGTTCCTCAGCGTCAAATCGTTCGAGGACGACAAATATGTGATGATGGCTACCGAGAGGGGCATCGTCAAAAAGACCGAGCTCGCCGCGTATAGCAACCCGCGCAGCGGCGGCATCATCGCGATCGGTCTCGCAAAAGACGACAAGCTCACACAGGTCAAGCTGACGAGCGGCGACGACGAGGTGCTGCTCGGCACGCAGCAGGGCCTCGCCATCCGATTCCACGAGCGACAGGCCCGGCCGATGGGGCGCATCGCAAGGGGCGTCATCGGCATACGCCTCGAAAAGGACAACCGGCTGATCGGGATGGAAGTCGTCAGAGCCGACGCCACCATCCTCGTTCTGACCGAGCACGGCTACGGCAAGCGCACGGACTTCGACCAATACCGCGCACAGAACCGAGGCGGCAAAGGCATCATCAACATCAAGACGTCCGCACGAAACGGCCGCTGCATCGGCATGCGCACCGTCCGCGAGAACGAGGAGGTCGTCTGCGTATCCTCGATGGGAAAGGTCGTCCGCTCGTCCGTCAGCGACATCTCCATCATCGGACGAAACACGCAGGGCGTGCGCGTTATGAGGCTCGCCAAGGACGACTCGTTTGTCGCCGTCGCCGTCGTCATGCCAAAAGAGGAAGAGGACAGCATCGCCAACGGCATCGACGGCGCCGAACCCGCATCGGAAGAGGTAACAACCGTTTCAGCCGAAGAACAAGACACCACTTTCGAGGATGAAGCGTCCGAGCCTGAGTAGATTTCTTTTCGGGGGGTAAGTTACCCCCCAAACCCCTCCATGAGATGCTCCGCATCTCTCGTCCGCTGCGAGTCAGCGGCCAGTGGCCGCTGACTCGCAGCGGATACTTCGTATCCTCACAGACCGAAGCGGCCGGTGTAAAAGAAGAGATGCGCAGCATCTCAGGCTGAAAGATTCACTGGCGGTTCTGTCCGTTTGCTTTTTCCGGTTTCTTTCTGTAAAGAGAGTAAAAGAAGAGAGTCAAAACGATGGATTTCTATATAGGGTATTCCGGAGCATGAGCCTATCGCCCTTCGTCAGGAAAGAGATGCGAAGCATCTCATGTCTGCGGCGACTCGCCGCGCGGCATGGGGAGCGTCTTCCATTGCGGTCCAATGGTGCCATAATTATATGATGGATATTGAAAGGGGGCGAACAAGATGTTGAAAGAAGAAACGGTGAGGTATTGCCAGGTATGCGGCTGCACTCCCTGCAAAGTATGCGGTGGGGAAATAAAGAACCGACTTTGTTCCAGCTGTCAGAAGCCCGCCAGGAGTTGCAGCTGCAGGTGAATACTGCAGAGCCTTCAGCCACACGCGAATCGCCCTGTGGGGGGTAAATTCCCCCCACGCGGCGAGTCGCCGCCGACATGAGATGCTTCGCAGCGGCGAGTC
>CBDUSG010000160.1:0-6840 GCA_965369575.1 uncultured bacterium
TGGATCGCCTGCAGACCGTTGAGGCACAGGTTGAGCAGGGCCTGCTTGAGCTGTGCCTTGTCGCCGATTATCGGAGCCGACGGGCTCTCGAAAATTTTTATGACCGTAATGTCGTGCTTGGTAAACTCCGCCGTCAATAGCAGGAGCACTTCATTGATGATCTCGATGACATCGACGGATTCGAACATCGGGGCCGACGGCCGCGCGAATTCCAGGAGCTTTTCCACGATCGAATTGATTCGCTCGACCTCCTCGATGGTTATGGATGAGAAAGTCTCACGGAAATCCTTGTCTTCATACCTGGTCGGCATCAGCTGTGCGAACGTTTTGATCGACACCAGCGGGTTTTTGATCTCGTGGGCCATGCCCGCGGCCAGCGTGCCGAGGGAAGCGAGCTTGTCGGCCCTCCACATCTCGCCCTCGAGGAGCCTGATCTCGGTGCGGTCGTTGAACACCAGCAGCGCGCCCGTGACTTCATCGCTCTCGTCTTTTATGAGCGAGGTGGCCGCGTTGAGGTATGCTATCTCGTTGCGCTCGGAAAGTATTTGCACCTCATGGTTGGAATAAACCGCCTTGCGGTCCAGCGTGTCGGCGAGCAGCTCCCTGAGGGCGAGTGGGAGAACGTCGATCCCGCTGCCGAGCGTTTCGCGGCCGGGCAGGCGCAGGATGTCGCGCGCCTTGTCGTTGCACGTGCTGATGATCCGGTTCCGGTCGGTCGCGATGAGCCCGCTGCTCATGTGTTTCAGTATGTTCTCATTGTGGTTCATGAGCATCGTCACCTTATGGTGCAGCAGGGCGTTCTCGAGGGCGACCGCCGCCTGGTTGCCCAGTGTCGCGAGCAGGTTCAGATCCTCGCGCGAGTATATGTCTCCCGACTCCTTCTCGCCAAGTGAGAGCAACCCGCTCAGCTCGCCACGGTAGTACAGCGGAATGAAAACCTCGGCCTCGAGCGGCTCGAATTCTTTTTCCAGCGGCTCGAACTCGGCACGGGAAAGAATTCGCCTGAGTTCGTCTTTAACCAGCAATGAGCGGCCATGCTTAATCTTTTGGACAATCATGTTTTCCGCAGCGAAGTCCCCGGCCGAATCTCCGAGCTCGGGCGGGATCAAGCACCTGATGGTGTAATTGTTTTTCTCCGGGTCGGCCAACAAAAGGGCCGCGCTTTTCACTCTCAGGATCGAGGCCACTTCGTTGACGATCCTGTTTTGCAGGTCCTCGAGATTCAGTATCCTCGTCATCGACACGCTGAACTCGGTGAGTGTCGCCGGGTAATTGTATCTGCCGCGGTAGAAATACCTGTCTATAAGGTTCCCGACGAGGCGCCTGGCCGGATGCACGAGCCCGGCCGCGCATATGGCCGCGAGAACGGCCGCGCTCACCGGAGGCAGCGTGCCGATCGGGTCGAGCAGTAAGAGCGCGCCCACCAGAACCACAGCGAGAACGACCGCGGTGCTTCCGTAGATGAGGGCGTTTCTGAATACGACGCCGAGGTCCATGAGGCGGTGCCTGACGATGGCGTACGAAATCGCGCCTACGCCGACCACCGTCACGAGCGGGGTCAGCGGCGTCGAGAACCGCAATATATTCAACCGAGGCAGTATGAGCGTCAGCAGCACCACTCCGCTTATCGATATGAGGAGTCCCCAGAAGGTGTATTTGAGCTGCACTCGCTCGAAGCGGCCCGGATACCTCGCATACTTTCGTGCGAGCAGGCCCAGCCCGCAGGCGACGTAAATGATGCAGTATGCCGCGTAAGCGTCTCTCCCCTTGCCGTAAACGGGCCTGGCCGCCCCTTCTATATATTGGATGCCATCCATTACGAAACCGGTCCACGCGGCCGCGGCCGCCAATGCGCCGGGCGCGTATATGTAGATCAGCTTTTTCAGCGACGGAAATTCGTCTCCGGCCTGCGGGAACACGGATGCGAACAGCAGGAAGTTGCAGGCCATCAACGCGCCGGCGAAAAATGAGACGTGGCCGGCGAATTTTACGATCTCGTAGCTTCTCCCGATGCCTATGATGAACACGGCTAGCGACCAGAGGCCGACGCTGTAGACGAAGAGGCCGAACGAAATGTTGATGATCCTTCGGGGATTTTTGAAAAGGACATAGGTCGCCAGTATAAAATCGGCAATGGCGGTGATGAGTATGCTTAGAAGCTTCGGATCCATTCAACGCTCGTCTGGGCGGCAATGCCGGAAATGTCGGCCCCCGCTTTTTCCCGCGAGGCGAATTCCGGGTTCCCGCCGATCGTGCTTCGCCGCAAATCTTCCGGCGTTCCTATTATTTGAATCTCCTGACTACCAGCGCCGCGTTGCCGCCGTCGAGAGCGTGGTTGTTTAAAAGGGCCGTGTCTACCCTGTTGGCTCGCGCCACATTGGGGATATAATCGAGATCGCAATCAGGATCGGGATTCTCGTAGTTGATCGTCGGAGGAACGACATCGTCTTGAAAAGCCATCAGCGCGGCGACCAGGTCCATCGGGCCCGCGCTCGAATTGGGGATGCCGATCATAGATTTTATGGCGCTTATCG
The DNA here is from genome assembly GCA_965369575.1 of uncultured bacterium. Lineage (GTDB taxonomy): Bacteria > Abyssobacteria > SURF-5 > SURF-5 > SURF-5 > CBDUSG01. The sequence goes on from CBDUSG010000160.1 coordinate 2,535, forward strand.
GAAGTCGATAGGCGCGATCGCCGAACACCTCCTTTAGCGCCAGCGTCTCCATCTTGTCCAGCATTTGAGTCGAGGCGCCGTTGGCGCACACATAATCGACGGCGCCGGGCGGCACGCGAGCGTCGGTCAGGGCCGCCTTCATCGTATTTACCATTCCCTGCTTGACCGGCAGCGTCCGCATCGAGCCGCGGCTTCTGTCTCTGGAGGCATATCCCGCAATCTCGCCGTATATATGCGCGCGGCGCAGCCTGGCATGCTCTAATTCTTCCAGCACTACGAAGGCCGCCCCCTCGGAGAGCACCGCCCCGCAGCGCTCTTTGTCGAAGGGCCGCATGATCTCACACGGCGAAAGGTCGGTGTCTTCGACAAGCAGCCCGGCGGATATATATGCGAGAAATGTAAACAGCACTATCGTGCTCTCGGTTGCGCCCGCCAGCACCATATCTGCGCGTCCCGAGCGAATCTCCTTGAGTCCCGCTCCTATCGCGTTTGAGCCGGAGGTGCACACGGTCGAGATCGTCGTGATCCAGTCGAATATCCCCAGCTCGTTTGCGATCTCCGCCGTCGGCGAATGAGGGCATATCGCCGAGAGCGCCTCGGGACGCGCCCTCGGGGAGGACATGTTTTTCATGACGTGCGTGAGCTGTTCCTCGATAGAGTCGACGGGCGGCGAAGTGGTGCCGACGACCAGCCCGCAACGGCCGTCGCCGTTGCTCTCCAGCGAGATTCCTGCGTCGTTCATGGCCATCCGGCTCGCTCCCACGGCAAAGTGGATGTATCTGCCCGTGATCGACAGGCGGCTTTCATCAACGTATTCGGCGGGATCGAAACCTTGCACCTCGCCCGCATATCGGACCGACAGCTTCGACGTGTCGAAATACGTGATCTCGCCTATGCCTGATCTGCCTTCGACGAGCGATTTCCAGAATGCCTCCTTGCCCGTGCCGACGGGCGAGACGATTCCGATCCCCGTTGCCACACAGCGCCTTCTCATCTTGTGATCCTGTCAGACATAAGCCTTTTTCGTCTTGTGGCGTCTGAGTATATCCCAAAAGGTGCCGCGCGCGCCGGCACGAATAGCCTCGGAAAGTGTCGAGTTGTCATTATAGTTGAAATCGCCGTCGCCGCCATCGGGCGATGCCAGCAGGAATCGGTCGTCCTTCCCGACTATTTTCGCCAGCAGCCCGTACGGGTCTTCGCCGAGTTCGGGTGACATAAAGTACGCCGGCCGCAGCAGGCCCGGGTTGTCGGGGCCCGCGCCGCATACGCCCTGCGAGTTGAGTCGTAATTGCGGCGTGAGAATTCTCGCCAGCTCGGTGCCGGGATATATGCGCACGCCCAGTGAAACGCCCACGCAAGACGGGTCGATGCTCTTAATAAACTCCACGGCCTCGCGCAGCGTTTTTCGCGTCTCTCCGGGGGCGCCGAGCAGCAGGTCGAACATGCCTACTATATCATGTCTGCGGCACAGCCGCGACGCCTCCGCGATCATCCGCGCCGTGTGGTTGCGTCCGAGCGTTCGCAGCATCGACGGGTTGCTGTGATCGGCGCCGAAATTTATGCCTGCGCAGCCCGCCTGCCTCATCAGATACGCCAGCCTCTCGTCGAAGCGGTACGGCGTCATGTATGTGTACCAGCGAATCTTTTCGCCGAGGCCGGCTCGGATGAGTTCCCGGCACACGTCTACGGCGTGGTTGTAGGGAATGTTGAACTCGCTGTCGCAGGTCTGGAAGTGGTCTATCCCCCGCCCGACGAGTCCGGCGATCTCGCGCGCAACCTGCTCGGGCGGACGCAGGCGCGATTTGTTGCCCTTGGCCGGAATTTCAGCGCAGTATGCGCAGGCCGAGGCGCAGCCGCGTTTGGTCTCAAAGCCCACCATGCCGCCCTCGCGCAGATATCTCGGGTTGTCCACCGTGGCGCGGTCGCTCAGGTCCAATTTCGAAAGGTCGACCGGCGCGGGCTTGTTCCGGCCGTATTCGCCGTTTGCCCTGAAAATCAGGCCCGGGATATTCGACGGCGATTCGTCGGCGGCCAACGCTTTTGCGAGCCGAGCGGTCGCTATCTCGCCGTCGCCATGGATGCCGTAGTCGCCGTCGCAAAATTCGAGGGCCGCCACCGGAAAAATCGAGTAGCCGACGCCGCCGAGCACCACCGGCGCGTCGGTCAGCCGCTTGATCTTCCTGATGATCGGTCTCAAGCGCCCGAGACAGAAATCGCGCGTGGCAAAAAATGAGTCGTCCACGTTGCGCACGGTCACGCCCACGAACAGGGGACGCGTCCGGATTTCGCGCTCCAGGGCGGCGTCAATGTCTTGTTCGAAAGCGAGATCGAGGAATCTGACTCCGAAGCCTTCGGCCCTCAGCACGCTCGCCAGAAAGTCGACGGCCACGGGCGTCACCGGAGGCTTCATGAGATTGGAGTTGATAATAAGGACTTCGGCCGCGGTCCTCATTGTGTTCCCACCGAGTCCTTCTGACACCTCACCATTTGTCACCTTATGTCTTCGGCGAAAATTCCGCTGTCAGGCATGCGTCGAATGCAGTTGGCATCATGCCCGATTAGTCAATCGCCGAACCAGTTCCCTAGAACCGCGAACGGCGCCATTGCGACAGTCCCACATATACGAGTATTCTACCATATCTATACAATACAGGGAAGTCTTTTTGCGGTCAATGGGGATATATTTCGTATGCGCACATTATCTATGTCCAATAGACAAAAGGGGTTGCGGCGGAAGGGAGCGTCTTATCACGACCTGAAGATTAATATTTTAAGCGGGAGAGTAACACCCGTCCTGCTTCTCGAGCTTGCCGAGGCGCATCAGTCTGTCGAGATGAGATTCGATCATCAGGCGGTCGTCCCAGTAGAAAAAGGCGTCCGGCGTCTTCTGCTTTTTCCGATAAACGACCTCCAGCGATAGAATTTCATCGAGCGTACGCCGTTGAGTTACGAAATCCAGGATGATCCCGTCGCGGCGGTGGATTATGTCGGCATATTCTTTGAGGCGTCCGTCCACGTTTTCGGTTATCATGCCGTCGCCGTGTGAAGTGACGACGGCGTCTGGGCGCAGCTTTCTGATGCGCTCGATGGAGGAAAGGAAGTCGTCGATGCCGGAGTCGATGCCCGCGTACCACGGCCCGAACGAGGTGAGGTCCACATCGCCCAGATAGGCGATCTTTTCATTCGGAAAAAAGAAGCAGCAGTGCCCGGCGGAATGTCCCGGCGTGTGGACGACCTGCACGACGGTGTGCCCGAGGTCTATTTCGGAGCCGTCCGCAATCGTTTCATCGACCGTATAAGGGCGGTACTTGCATGTTTCCAGCAGGAACGCGTGCCAAACCTGTTTCAGCGGCGGGCTGTTGACGACGGAAAAGCATTCCATGAATTTTTCTATGGAGCCGTACCCATGGGCGTCGAGTTCGTGGACGAGCAGGCGCGCATTTTCAAAATGATAATTGTATATCCGGTGGTCCTCGTGAAAATGCGTGTTGAGCACAATGTCTATGCCGGGATCGGCGGCCAGCTCCCGCATCAGGTCGTCTCTGCAGGCCGGGTCGATGATCACCGACGTGTCGTCCCTGACGAGCATGGCGTGGCAATCCGGATATCGGCCCCGGTTTTCACCTTCGATGTAAAAGATTCTGTCGGCGATTTCGATCATCGGTTCTCTCGTTTAAAAGATATGGCCGCACTGTCAGATGACTTTTTCCTCGGCCAGCTTTTCGATTTCGTCCTCGCTCAGTCCGAGTTCGAGGAGCGTTTCTTTCGTGTGCGCTCCGTATGCGGGCGCGGGCAGCCTTTCGACGCTGCCGGGCGTCTCGGACAGCTTTATGGGAATGCCCATGGCTTTTATGCGGCCCTCGGTGGGATGGTCTATCTCGACGATCATCTCGCGGTGAAGCATCTGAGGGTCGTTCATCGCCTCGGCGACGGTGTTGATCTTCTCGATACAGGTGTCCTCTTCTCCCAGCAGCGAGAGCCAGTCGTCCATGGTTCTGCTCTTGAATATGTTCGTGATTTCCTGCTTCAGTTTTCCGTCTTCCTGCTTGTCGACCTGCACGTCGACCAGGTCTTCGCGCTCGATGAGGCGGCAGAAGTTGGCCCAGAATTTCGGCTCGAGCGCGCCGACGGAGAGATGTTGGCCGTCTTTGGTCTCGTAGCAGTCGTAGCAGATAAATCCGCCGGCGAGGTCGACTTCACCGCGGTCCTGCGGGTCGTTCAGCACGAATTGCTTGGCGGCGATGTTGGCCATCCACGAGGCGACGCCGTCCATCATCGATATGTCGACGTATTGCCCCTTTCCGCC
>CBDUSG010000161.1:0-6800 GCA_965369575.1 uncultured bacterium
TGGAAGGGGAAGGCGAAAACGCCTTCCCCTTCTTTTTTTGTGTGCCCGGCATGGCATTCAACTACCGGCATGCCACTGCTGCTCGCTGACATTCAAGCTTCCGGCAGAGGGCCGGAACGTCAAAATAGCAGGTATGCTCGCCTTCCGCCGAGTTCCCGTCGTGCTTGACATCCTGTAAGCATTATGATAAAATTTGTGAGTTGTTTTGCGAGATGTTATCTCATGGCGCCCGAGCCCAAGGGAGATGCTTGGGCTTTTCTTTAGAGGCCGGGCAGGCGTGCCTCCTGGCCGCAGGGGATCGGGGCGTAGAGGACAAGCTGTAGAGAAATTAATAGAAATCCGCTCGCCCGATCTTTTCCGTCGGCTACTGACGCACCCGGTCGAGCCGGCTGTTTTCTTCAAACGCTGAGACTTTTTCTCGGGGCCGTCTCATAGTCCCGGTTGAGCACGGACTTTTCCGTTCTTACTTCGAATACAGCCGAAAGGAGCCGCAAGGCATGTACGCCATAATCAAGACCGGCGGCAAACAATACAAGGTCGCCGAGGGCGATACGATCAAGGTCGAAAAGCTCGATGCCGAGGTCGGCGAGACCGTCACGTTCGATGACGTCAAACTGCTCGCCAAAGACGACGGAGCCGTCGTCGACGCGAAAGAGCTGGAATCGGTCAAGATAGAGGGAACGGTGCTGGCGCAGGAAAAGGCCAAGAAGATCATCGTCCTCAAATTCAAGCGCCGCAAAGGCTACAAGCGCAAGCAGGGACATCGGCAAAAACTTACGAAACTTCAGATCACGAAGATAAACGCGTAATTTCCCCGAGGGCGCTCCGGGCGGGCGCCGGCTGTGGGCCGGCCCCGAATCGCTCGAAGCCCCGAGGACAGGACTCATTCAGGGGGTGACATCCGATGGCACATAAAAAGGCCGGTGGCAGTTCTCGCAACGGACGCGACAGCAACTCTCAAAGGTTGGGTGTCAAAAGGTTCGGGGGCCAGGTCGTAAGGGCCGGCAACATACTCGTGCGTCAGCGCGGGAGTGTGTTTCTTCCGGGATCCAACGTCGGAATGGGCCGCGACCACACACTCTATGCGAAGGTCGACGGCAGCGTCAGCTTCGTCAGGTCCGGAAAAAAGAAGCAAAAAATCTGCGTGCTGCCCCTCGAGCAGTAGCCTCCCACAATCTCGCCCACTTCGGCGTTCCCGGCCGCGTGCAGGTTGGAGGCCGAATACCGGAGCCGGCGTCGCGCCTATGTTCGTCGATAGAGTAAAAATTACCGCGCAGGGCGGCGACGGCGGAAACGGATGCGTCAGCTTCAGGCGCGAGAAATTCGTGCCCCGCGGCGGTCCCGACGGCGGAAACGGCGGGCGCGGCGGCAGCGTCATCCTCGAAGTCGATCCCGGCATTCCAACACTTCTCGACCTTAGATATCATCCATTCCAGCGCGCCGAAAGGGGCGTGCACGGACGCGGCAAGGACCAGCACGGAAGGAACGGAGAGGACAAGGTCGTCCCCGTTCCCCCCGGCTCGATCGCGATGGACGATGAGACCGGCGAGCTTTTGGTCGACCTCGTGCAGGGGGGCGACTCCTTCGTTGCAGCGAGGGGCGGGCAGGGCGGCAGGGGGAACGCAAGTCTTGCGAACGCCCGCAATCGGCTGCCCCGGTTTGCCGAGCGCGGTGCCCCGGGCGAACGGCGTACGCTGCGGATCGAGCTCAAGATCATCGCCGATATCGCGATAGTGGGCCTGCCCAATTCCGGCAAATCGACACTGCTTTCGAGGATCACCGGCGCCAATCCGCGCGTCGACAGCTATCCGTTTACGACGCTTTCGCCCAACCTCGGCGTCGTCGACGCCGAGGACTACACGCGCTTCGTCGTCGCCGACATACCCGGCCTCATAGAGGGCGCCCACGAGGGCGTCGGGCTCGGCCACGATTTCTTGAGGCACATCGAGCGCACGAACGTGCTCGTTTTCCTTCTCGATGCCGGCGCATCCGACCCGGCGCGCGACTACGAGACACTGCGAAACGAGCTGAACCTGCACGATCCGGCGCTGCTTGAGAAATCCATGATAATAGCCGCGAACAAGATGGACCTTCCTTCGGCGGCGGATAACTGGGCCGGAGCCAGGCCGGTCCTCGAGCAGTACAACGCGCCCATGACCGAAATATCGGCCCTCGAGGGGAACGGGCTGGAAAATCTGATAGAATTGATGACCGCCGCCGTCGAAAAAAAGAAGAAAGACGCGCCTGCCCCGAGCACGCAGCCGGTCATCAGCAGGCGATACGTCTATCGGCCCGAGTTCAGTGCCCGCAAGGCGGGAGACGCATTCGAGATCTCGGGGGAGAAGCCGGAAAAATGGGTGTCAATGACCGACCTCGACAATGCTGAGGCCGTCTCGCACTTGCGCCACAGGCTCTCGCGCCTCGGAATAGACGCAGCCCTCCAGCGCGAGGGCGCCGCCGGCGTGATTCGTCTGCGGATAAAGGACGACGAAATTGAATATAGACTCGGATAAAATAAACCTGCTCGTCGTGAAAGTGGGCACGACGCTGGTGTCCTCTTCTGCCGACTTTCTCGATAAAGGAAAAATGCGGCACATCGTCGAGGACATTTCCTCGCTCGCCGGCGGCGGCGTGAAAGTAATCCTCGTGTCATCCGGTGCGATCGGTGCGGGCATGGGCGTTCTCGGCCTGAAGGCGCGCCCGAAGCTCTTGCCCGAAAAGCAGGCCGTCGCCGCCATCGGCCAGAGCAAACTCATGCATTTCTATAAGGAGCTGTTCAACGAGCGCGGACTCCGCGTGGCGCAGATACTGCTCACGAAAGACGACCTCGACGATCGCGCTAAATACTTAAACGCCCGCAACACGCTCTCGACTCTGCTTCGATACGAGGGCATCGTGCCCATTGTGAATGAGAACGATACGGTTGCGGTCGATGAAATCAAGTTTGGCGACAACGACACGCTCTCCGCGGTGGTCGCCTCGAAGATGCAGGCCGACCTGCTCGTCGTCCTGTCGAATGTGGACGGGCTCTACGATTGCGATCCGCGCAAATCTGAAAAGGGCGCCCTGATCGAGGAGGTTGCCGAGATAACGGATGATCTGAAACAGGTCTGCGGCAGCGCGGGCGCCGAAACCTCCGTCGGAGGCATGGCCTCCAAGCTCGAGGCCGCGCGCATCGCCACGCTTTCCGGTATCGGGATGGTGCTGGCCAACGGAGAGCGGGAGCACATCCTTCGCGACATCTTCCGGGGAAAATGTAAGTGCACGTATTTCCATCCGAGGAGCGAGTCGATCTCGGGCCGAAAACGGTGGATCGCATTCGGATCGGCCCCCCGGGGAAGCGTGACCGTCGACGCCGGCGCCAAACGCGCCCTGCTGGAGAAAGGACGCAGCCTGCTGCCTTCCGGAATAATCGAGGTCGCCGGACAATTTGCGCCGGGCGACGTCGTCAGCATCAAGGACAAGGACAACAGGGAAATAGCCAGAGGATTGGCAAACTACTCGGCGGCCGACGTGCTTGTCATCAAGGGGCATCATTCGAACAAGATATCGGAACTGCTCTGAGCGAGCTACTGCGACGAGGTAGTCCATCGGGACAACCTCGTTATACTCTGAAAGCTTCCCATTATTTTCTTATTATGGAAACGCTCGCGATATTCGAGCCAGGGGGACCATGCAAGTGACGAACGAAAAGCAGCTTGAGAAAACATTGACGGATATCGCTCGGCGCGCACGCTCGGCGTCGCGTGAATTGGCCCGGCTGTCCTCTGACCGGAAGGATAAGGCCCTCAGGTCGCTCGCCGGCAACCTGCGCGCCCGCACCGAATTCATTGTCGAGCGCAACCTGGGCGACGTCGAAAGGGCGAAAGAGCAGGGTCTGTCCGGCGCGATGATCGACCGCCTGACCCTCAATGAGAACCGTATCGAGGCGATGTCCGCCGGCCTCGAGGAAATCGCCATGCTTCCCGATCCCGTCGGAGAGGTTCTCAAGACGTGGAAACGGCCGACCGGGCTTTGCATAGGCAAGACTCGCGTCCCGATAGGCGTAATAGGCTTCATCTACGAGTCGCGTCCCAACGTGACGGTCGATGCTGCCGGGCTCTGCCTTAAGAGCGGCAATGCGATCATCCTGCGCGGCGGTTCCGAGGCCATCGACTCGAACTCGGCGATAGCCGATGTCATAGCCGACTCGCTTACGAAAGCGGGGCTGCCCGCCGACGGCGTTCAGCTCCTTCGAACCACCGACCGGGCCGCCGTCAGCATGTTGCTCAAGCTCGACGATTTCATCGACCTCATCATCCCGAGAGGAGGTAAGGGGCTCATCAGGCTCGTCGTCGAGAACTCGACCATTCCCGTGATCATGCACTACGACGGCATATGCCACACGTATGTCGACGAGTTCGCCGATCTCGACATGGCTGAGCGCATATGTGTCAACGCGAAGGTGCAGCGGCCCGGTATCTGCAATGCGATGGAGACGATGCTCGTGCATTCTCGCGTCGCCGAGGAGTTCATGCCGAGGATATCGAAAAAACTGACGGCCGCCGGCGTCGAGCTGCGCGGATGCGAGAAGACTCGTAAAATTCTGCCCGACGTCGTCAAGGCGACCGAGGAGGACTGGAGTACTGAATATCTGGACCTCGTACTTTCGGTCAGAGTGGTCGAATCGATTGACGAGGCCGTCGAGCACATAGGCGGCTACGGCTCGGCGCATTCCGATGCGATAGTGACCGAGAACTACAGCCGCGCGCAGCAATTTCTCGATGAAGTCGATTCGTCGGCGGTGTTTGTCAACGCGTCGACGCGCTTAAATGACGGCTTCGAGTTTGGCCTGGGCGCCGAGATCGGCATCAGCACGAACCGGCTTCACTGCCGCGGCCCGATGGGGCTGGAGGAACTGACGACCACGAAATATATCGTCCGCGGATCCGGCCAGGTGCGAGAGTAGGGGAGAGTCAGCCCCTCGCGATCCCGGCGATATCCAGGCGTTCAGGTGAAGATCACGAGTGCATGGAAGGGGCTGCGGCGCGGGCTTTATGCGCCGCCGAAAAATATCGAATATGGCAGGGCCTGCAGTCGAATCCATCGTTTCGCACATCAACAAGCTGGGCGAGCTCTCGGATGAAGTAGCGACGGCCTCTCGATCGCGCTCGGGGGCTCGATTCTCGCGGGTGCTGATGAAGAAGTGGAAGGCCGCCATCGATAACGGCAAGGGGTTTGTCCTGCTCGACGGCCCCGATTGCATCGGCCTTATGCTGTATTCGTCCGACTACGAGCTGAGGTTCTCTTCGTTCCTGAGCGCCGAAAGCGCAGAAAAACTTCCCAAGAGCGTCACAATCTTCGCCTGCCACGTGCTCGGGCGCGCCAGGGAGGGCTCCTCTTCCAATGAGAGATTGCTCCTGCGAACCGGAGTCTCTCGCCTGAGAACGGTCTCTTCTCTCGAAACGATAGCGATCCAGGCCGATCCGTTGTATCAATACGACGTGGGCGAGACAGTTTCGCGGATGGGGTTCCTGGATTGTCGACGCGTGGAGATGGAGCGCACACTGGCAGGCGACCTTCCCGAGCCGGACGCGCCGCCCGGATGCACGCTGGAGCCTCTGAAACCGGAAGATGCCGCCGATCTCAGGTCGACCATCTACCATGGATATTTCTCTGAGATAGACGGCTACCTTTTTCCCGACATCGCCGCAGTGTGTTCTCATCCGACCCTCTTCGATGAATTCCTGGGCGGCAGGTCCATCGACCGCGGCGCCTCCGTGATGGCAAGGGCGCAGGGGTATCCGAGTGGATGTGTGCTGGCGCTGTCGGGAGGAGACCGCCGCCGCGGCCTCATCGGAGTGGTCGCCACCGTGCCGGCCATGCGCCGCCGGGGAATAGCCCGCGCCATGCTCTTGCATGTGATGCGGTGGCTGAAGCGACATCGTCACGAGCGGGCGGCGCTGGCGGTCACGGTCGAGAATCGACCCGCCTTCAAGCTGTATGAGCGGCTCGGATTTCAGGAAGTCGGCCCGCGAAAGTCGATATCGGTATGGCGGCGGAGCGTCTCTCGCCCGCTCATGAAATTCAGAAGATAGACGGAGCGTCCACACGCGACTCACCCTTGCCGGGCGGCGATCGTTCGGCTCGCTTCTTATTTTCGCGCTTGTTTTCTGAGGGCGCGCCACTTATAATGTTCGGACGCTGACTTTTGCAGCGCACTGCGCTTCACGCGGATCGAGGGCCGCGCGGCGCTGAATCGGAATCCACATACCAACTCCGCAGGACAGGCGCTATGGCATCGGAAGTGAAATATGAAGCGCATCTGAGTCGCGATCTCGGCCTCTTTTCAGTCACGATGATAGGTGTCGGTGCGATGATCGGCGCCGGCATTTTCGTTCTGACCGGCATCGCCGCGGGCGCCGCCGGCCCCGCCCTCGTGCTCGTCTTTATCCTCAACGGGTTTGTCGCGCTTCTGACCGCGATGGTATACGCCGAGCTCGGCTCATGCTTCCCCGATGCCGGCGGCGGATACCTCTGGGTGAAAGAGGGGCTGCCCCAGCCGATGGGTTTTCTCAGTGGATGGATGTCGTGGTTCGCCCACGCGGTCGCCTGCAGCCTGTACGCGCTGGGCTTCGGGGCTTACTTCGGCCACGTGCTGCACGAGTTGGGGATAGATGTGTTCGGGCTGAGCCCCGAGGCGCTTATCAAGGCGCTGGCGGTCGCCATAGTCGGCATCTTTACATATATCAACTACAGGGGCGCCTCCGAGGCGGGCGCGGCGGGCAACGTCATCACCGCTCTCAAGATAGTCATCATAG
>CBDUSG010000162.1:0-6756 GCA_965369575.1 uncultured bacterium
GGAAGAATCAAAACGGAGAGATAGAAGATCAACTGTATTTCGTTAGCCTCCAGCCGCACCAGGCTGATGCGCGGACCGGGAGGACGGATGGTGATAAAGTCCTCCTGGCCGGCGAGCCAGGTCACCGAGTTTAGCCCGAGGTCGGCGTTATAGAAACTGTTGATCGAGCGGTTGCCGAGAAAATCGGCGTCGCCCGCATCGGCATCTCGCTCGACGCAATGAACAAGGAAATCAGGCGGGCCGGAAGAACCATCATGAGGGTAACCGCTCTGGTCGTTGCGTTTGCCATCGGCATAACGATATTTCTGGCGCGACTGATCGTCAACCCAATCCAGCAACTGGTGCAGGCGACCGAGAGGGTGGCAAGCGGAGACCTCGACAGGCAGGTCGAAATCAGCACGAACGACGAGATCGGCTGGCTGGGAGTCTCTTTCAACAGGATGACCGAGGACCTGAAGCGCTACAGAGACGAGATAAGCGAATACAGCCGGACGCTCAAGCACAAGGTCGAGGAACGCACGAAGGCCCTGCGCGTGACGAATGAGGAGTTGCACAAGACGAACAGGCAGCTCGAGGCCGTGAGCAAACTCAAGTCGGAGTTCCTCGCCAACATGAGCCACGAACTCAGAACGCCGCTCAACGCAATCATAGGCTTTTCCGAGATACTCTCGGATCAGACGTTCGGCGAACTCAACGTAAAACAGCTCTCGTACGCGCAAAACGTCGTCTCGAGCGGGAAACACCTGCTTCAGCTCATAAACGAGATACTCGACCTCGCCAAGGTCGAGTCGGGCAAGATGAGCCTGCAGCTGGAGACCTTCCCCATAGCGGGCGCGGTGGCGGAAATCGTAAACCTCGCCAGGGGGCTGGCGGCCAAAAAGGAGATAACGATCCGGGAGAGCCTGTCGCCGAAGCTTTTTAACATGACGGCCGATCGCAAGAAGTTAAAACAGATCTTTTACAATCTGCTCAGCAACGCGATTAAATTCACGCCCGACGGCGGCTTGATCGAGATATCCGCCGATGCCATCGGCGACTTCGAGCCGCCGGAAAACGAGCAGACCCTGCTCAGGCGAAACATTCAGTTCTGCGTTCGCGATAACGGAATAGGGATAAGCGAAGAGAATCGGGAGCGGATATTTCTGGAATTCCAGCAGGTCGACGGATCGTATGCGCGCCAGTTCGAGGGCACGGGCCTGGGCCTGGCGCTCACACGGAAGCTGGTCGAGCTGCACGGAGGTTCCATCTGGGTGGAAAGCGTAGTAGACGAAGGCAGTTCCTTCTATTTCACGCTTCCGTTGAAGGAAGGCGACCTTGAGGAATCGGAGGAAATCCCTGCAATGGCCGCCGCGGCCGGAACCCGGGCCCCGGCCGTGGAAAAGGCGGACGAAGCGAGAGACGTGGTGCTGGTAGTGGAGGACGACCCGAGTTCGTTCGAGCTGATATCGGCATATCTCGAGGAGGACGGATACCGGGTCGTGCACGCGGCCACGGGCGAAGAAGCTCCGGAGATGGCGCGCACGGTCCAGCCCACGATCATTGCCCTCGATATTATCCTGCCCGATAAAGACGGCTGGTGGGTGCTGCAGCAACTGAAAAGCTCGCCCGAGACCATGTACATCCCGGTCGTCATCGTCTCGGTGCTGCAGGATGAGGAGACGGCCTTCAGCATGGGGGCCGCCGACTACATCGTCAAGCCCGTTTCGCGAAAGTATCTGCTGGAGCGAATCGATATGCTGCGCCACGCAAACGACGAGGGTCGGATATCGGATATACTGGTCGTGGACGACGACGAGGAATTTGTGGAAACCCTTGCCGGCATGCTCGAGGATGCGGCCTTTTCGGTCGACAGGGCGTACACCGGCCTTCAGGGAATCGAACTCGCCACGAGACAAAAGCCGGACCTGATCTTCCTCGATCTGATTCTTCCCGACATAAGTGGGCTGGAGATAATAGAATTCCTTAAAATGGACGCGAGCACAAAAGACATCCCCATAGTTGTCGTGACCGCCAAAGATATCAAGGAAGAGGAAAGGCGCATGCTCGACGGCAAAATCGAAGCAGCCGCAAGAAAGGGACATCACGACAAGCACGATTTCCTTGCGGAAATCAGGCGCGTCGAAAGGCTGGCGGCGGTAAAAAAAGGAGGAACGCTCAAATGAGTCCGGCGCGCATTCTTGTGGTCGAGGACAATCCCATGAACATGCAATTGGCGGTCGATCTGCTCGAGCTGCGAGGGCACGAGGTCCTCTCCGCGACGACGGGGCAGGAGGCTCTCGATATAACCGAGACCGAGCGGCTGGACCTCATCCTGATGGACGTCTCGCTGCCCGGTATGGACGGCCTCACCGTGACCAAGAAGCTGAAGGACGATCCCCGGACCCGAGACATTCCCATCGTCGCGCTGACGGCCCACGCGATGAAGGGTGATGAGGAAAGAATGCTCGAGCAGGGCTGCGCCGGGTACATCGCAAAGCCGATAGACACGAGGAAATTTCCCCAGGCCGTCGAGAATTTCATCGGCGCGATCGAGAAAGGTTGAGCGAAGAGATGACCAGCGAGAGGGCGGCGGCAGGCCCGCCGCGCATCCTCATCGTCGATGACAATCCAACCGCCATCGAACTGACGGAGGCTCAACTCCACGGCGAGGGCTATTCGGTCGACTCCGCCCGCGACGGCGAGGAGGCGCTGCGGCTGGTCTCGCAGTCAAGGCCCGACCTCGTGCTGCTTGATATCGTGCTCCCGAAGAAGAATGGATTCGAGGTCTGCAAAGAGATCAAGAGCCGCGACGAAACGCGCGGGATACCCGTGATAATGGTGACCGCCCTGCAGGACATGGAGAGCCGGGTGAAAGGCATCGCCGTCGGCGCCGACGATTTCCTGAGCCGCCCGATGGACAGGTCGGAGCTGCTGACGCGCGTCAGGTCGACGCTCAGGATCGGCAGCCTGCGCGACGAACTCGCCAAGGAGTCCCGCGTCGCCCGCGAATCGAGCGAGAAGCTTCAGACACAACAGCGCGTGCTTAGGTCCATGTCCGCGCAGCTCATGCAGGCGAGCCACCTCAAGTACGAATTTATCGTGAACATGAGCCACGCGTTGCGCACACCGCTCAATGTCGTCATCGGTTTTTCAGAGATGCTGCAGGACCGCCTTGTCGGCGAACTCAACGAAAAGCAGGGCAAGTACGTGGGAAACATCCACGAGAGCGGCCGCGAACTGCAGCAGCTCATCTCGAGTATCGTCGACGTGTTCAAGATAGACACAGGGAAGGTGCCCTTGGAAGTGACGGAATTCCCGTTGAAGGACGCCATCGATTCGTCACTCGCCTCATTCGAGGCGGCGGCGGAGGAAAACAATCTGAATCTGTCGGTCGAAGTCGCCCCGGAGGTATCACGCGTTTACGCCGACCCCCAGAAGCTGTCGACAATTCTCGGCAACCTTCTGTCAAACGCGATTAAGTTCACCCCCGGCGGGGGGCGCGTGAGCGTTACGGCCGATCTCCACGAGGATCGCGTCCGGATCTGCGTGGCCGATTCAGGCATCGGCCTCTCGCCCGAAGACTGCGAAAGAGTCTTCTCGGAGTTCTACAAAGCCCCGGACGTGGCCGCCGGAGCCGGCAGCGGGCTGGGGCTTGCGATCGCCAGGAAACTCGTGCTGATGCACGGCGGCGATATCCGGGCGGAAGGCGAAAAGGGAAGCGGCGCAAAATTCACCTTCACGCTGCCCCTCAGGCAGGAAGAAACAAGTTAGCACATAGAACGGTGTCTGCGCGGTTGTCCCCGGTTGGAGGGAAAATGGCGGAATCATCCAATCCGCGCGCGCCCGCCGAAGTCAGGCGCGCACAGGACGGCTCACTGTCCCCAAAGGGATGGATCGTCGACATATTCGATCGCTTTCTCGATTCGATAGAGGTCGGCGTGTACGTGCTGGACTGTGCGGGCGTGATTAAGCGGGTCAACAGGTTCATAACGGATCGTTACGACTGGAAGCCGCACGAGCTTATCGGGCGGAACATCTTCGAGCTGATGCCCGACCTGGGAGAGGCCGGCGTAGAAGAAAAATTCTTCCGGGCGATTCGCGAGCGGCGGGTCCTGGAACTCACGAACCTCAAGCGCAAGGACCACAAGGGCCGCGACGTGGTGTCCAACATCAAGGGAATCCCGATTATCGAGCAGGGAGAGGTCCGCGGCATGATTGCCGCGATGAACGACATCACCGAAAAACGCGTGCTCGAAACGCAGGTTACCGAAACGAAAGAATACCTCCAGAATCTGATCGACAGCGCCAGCGACATCATCTACACGCTCGACCGCGACGGCTACATCACTTTCCTCAACAAGATGGGCCAGGAGGTCACGGGCTATACGCTCGAGCCCGGGGAAAAGGCGCATTACACGCAATATATCGTCGAGAAGAATCTGGCGGAGGCCGAAGGACATTTTCGCGAATCCATCAGAGGCAGGCCGCAGCGCTATGCCACCTCGATCATCGGCGCCGACGGTGGGCTGATCCACATCCTTCTCAACACGAGCCCAATCAGGAAAGACGACGAGATCGTGGGCGTGCTGGGCATTGCAAAGGACATCACCGAGAGAAAACAGATGGAGGCCCTACTGTTGCAGGCGAGCAAGATGGCGGCCATCGGAGAGTTGGCGGCGGGCGTCGCCCACGAAATCAACAACCCGGTCGGCATTATCAGCGGAACCGCCGAGCAGCTTCAATTCCTTATCGACCGCCACCGTGACCAACCGGAACTCGTCGCGGAAAAGATTGTGAAGCACCTCGAGACGATATACGAGCAGGCCGACAGGTGCAAGAGGATAACGCAGGGGCTGCTGAGCTTCGCTCGGCGGACCGAAATCCGCAGCACGAACGTGGACCTGGCGGGACTGGTCAATGAAACCGTCTCGCTGCTCAAAAATCGGGCCGTCACCGAGAACAAGAAGATCGAGACGCGCATCGACGACGGTCTGCCCGCGCCGACGGCCGACCCGCATCTTCTCGGGCAGGTCTTCCTGACCCTGGTCAATAACGCGCTCGACGCCGTCCGCGAAAACGGCACGGTCACGGTCGCCGCCAGAGGAGAGGGCGACGCGGTCATAATCGAAGTTGCCGACGACGGAGCGGGAATCGCCGAGGAAAACCTCAAGAAAATATTCGACCCATTCTTCACCACCAAGCCGATAGGCAAGGGGACGGGCCTGGGGCTTTCCATCTGCTTCGGCATCGTCGAGCGGATGAACGGTGAAATCTCGGTCGACAGCACGCCGGGGCGCGGAGCCACTTTCTCGGTGCGCCTGCCTCTGAAACAGAAGAGAACTCCTGAAAGATGAAAACCAAACCCATCAGACTCCTCATCGTCGACGACGAGGAGGCCTACCGCAACTTGCTGAGCGAGCGATTCGGCATGATCGGCTGCTCGGTGACCGTCGCGGCCTCGGGCGAGGACGCCCTGGAAAAATTGAAGGCCAAGCCCTTCGACGTCGGAATACTCGATATCCGCATGCCCGGCATGGACGGCATCGAACTCTTCAAAAAGTGCAGGGAGCGCCAACCGCTTACCGAGATAATTTTCCTCACGGGCCAGGCCACGGTGGACGGCGCGATCGAGGCCATGAAACTCGGCGCATACGATTTCCTGACCAAGCCGTGCCAGCTCTCCGAGCTGCAGGCCGTCGTCGAAAAGGCGCACGAGAAAAAGCTGCTCTCGGAAAAGCTGAAACGGCACCACGAGCTGCAGCTTCGGGCCGGCATCGTGAACCTCGTCGGCGAGAGCGAGGGCATGCGGCAGGTAAAAGAGCTGATCGCGAGGGTCGCGCCCACCGACTCGACCGTGCTCATCGAGGGCAAGAGCGGCACCGGCAAGGAAATAGTCGCAAACGCAATCCACGGCAACAGCGAGCGGAGCAACGGCACCTTCGTCGTGATCAACTGCGGCGCCATGCCCGAAGCCCTGCTCGAGAGCGAACTGTTCGGTCACGAAAAAGGCGCGTTCACCGGAGCCGTGAAGCGAAAGAGCGGCCTCTTCGAGATAGCCGACTCCGGCACGCTTTTCATCGACGAAATCGGCGAGATGAGCCCGGGAATGCAGGTGAAATTCCTGCGAGTGCTCGAGACGGGACGATTCCGCCGCGTCGGCGGCACCAGGGAAATCGAGGTCGACGTGCGCGTCGTCTGCGCCACGAACAAGATTCTGCGCGACGAGATCGCCGCGGGCAGATTCCGCGAGGACCTCTTCTATCGCCTCAACGTGATGACCATACCGCTTCCGCCCCTCAGAGAACGCAAAGAGGATATCCCGCTTCTCGTCGAGCACTTTATCCGCGCCTCGAACCGGCCAGACTCCGATAAGATGAGGGCGACCGCCGAAGTGCTCGAAACGTTCGCCGAATACGATTGGCCCGGCAACGTCCGCGAGCTTTCCAACGTAATCGAGCGCGCCGTCATCCTCACCAACAACTCGCTTATCACGCCGCACGAAATACCGCCGCTGCAGCCGGCGCGCACCGGCGACGCGGCCGAGTCGCACGCATCGTTGTCGCTCGACGAGATCGAAAAGCGCCACATCCACCTCGTGCTCGAGGCCGTCGGCGGCAACAAAACCAGGGCGGCGAGCATCCTCGGCATCAGCCGACCCAGGCTTTACCGAAAAATGCGGTCATACGAAATCCCCGACACATCCGCAAAACGCGAATAAGCGTCCCGAACGGCCCACCCGAGCGGCGCCCAGCGACACCCAGCGGAACGTGGCGAAGC
>CBDUSG010000163.1:0-6751 GCA_965369575.1 uncultured bacterium
ACTGCGGCGGCTCCGCCCCGAGCGCTCTGAACAGCAACACATGCCTCGGCGTGTTGGGAAGATGATCCTCTCCTCGGATGACATGGCTGATGCGCATGCGACGGTCGTCGACCACGTTTGCGAAGTGGAACGTGGGTCTTCCGTCGGCCCGCATTATTACGAAGTCGTTTAAGGCGCCGGCCCCGAACGACATGCGCCCGCGAATCGCATCGTCGAAGATGACAGCCTCCGTCTCGGGGACACGAAACCTGATCACGGGCCGACGGCCCTGCCGCGCGAATTTTTCCTTCTGCGAGTCCGGGAGCGAACGGCAGCGGTTGTCGCATCCCGGAGGCCTGCCCTCTTTCGCTGCCTGCTTTCGCCTTTCCTCGAGTTCCCCGGGCGAGCAATAGCAGTGGTACGCATGGCCTGCCTCGAGCAGTCCGGCGGCCTCGGCCTCATAGAGGTCGAAACATTCCGACTGACGATATGGCCCGTACTCTCCGCCCCTTTGGGCCCCCTCATCCCATTCGAGGCCGAGCCACTCGAGCGATCTGATTATCGACTCGAACGAGTCCTCGGTGGACCGCTCGATGTCGGTATCCTCGATTCGGAGCACGAACGCGCCGCTGTGCCTTCGGGCGAAAGCGAAATTTATCAGCGCCGTGCGCGCGCCCCCGATGTGGAGGTGGCCGGTGGGGCTGGGCGCGAATCTCACTCTGACCCCGCTCATCCCTTCTCCTCCAACAGCGCCACCGCCTGCGCGCACAAGGCCTCGCCGGCCCCGATCGATCCGAGCCCCTCCGCGGTCTTTCCCTTCACGCTGACTCTCGCCGCGTCTACGCCCATGGCATCGGATATTTTCTCCACGATCTTCGCTCTGTGCTCCGACAGCCGCGGCTCCTGGGCGATGACCACCGTGTCCACGTTGACGATTTCGTATCCCGCCTCGGCTATCTCGCGGGACACCTGCCGCAGGAGTTCGATGCTGGAGGCTCCCTCGTACTTCGGGTCGGTATCGGGAAAATGCTCGCCGATGTCGCCGAGCGCGGCCGCTCCCAGGAGCGCGTCGATTATCGCATGACACAGGGCGTCGCCGTCGGAGTGGCCGACAAGCTTTCTGTCCATGGGCAGCTTCATTCCGCCAAGGATAACGCCGTCGCCCTTTCCGAGGCGGTGAATGTCGAATCCCAGTCCGACCCGCATCAGGCCCCTCTCGCCTTCAGAATCTGCTCGCAGAACGCCATGTCCTCCGGTGTGGTTACCTTTATGTTTTCGTATGAGCCCATGACGACGCTCACCGCGCCGCCGATGCGCTCGACCAGCGCGGCATCATCCGTCGCGGCGTGGTTTTCCTCTTGCGCTTTCTCATGGGCGGAGACGAGCAGGTTGCGGTGGAAGCATTGGGGCGTCTGCACGATCCAGGCCCGCGACCTTTCGATTGTTCGTGCAACAACGCCGTTATCGTCGCATAGTTTGATCGTGTCTTTGCTGGGAACGGCCGCGATGGCCGCGCCCGTGTTCCTGGCCGTATCCATGACGCTGAGAATGATCTGACGGGTGACCAGCGGCCTGGCCCCGTCATGGACCGCGACGAGGCCGCACTCCGTCGAGATTTCCCGCAGGCATCTCGCGACCGACTCCTGCCTGGTCTCTCCTCCGTCGACGAGACGCACCGTTGCGCCCGCGGTGTCGATTTCGCTTGATACGGCGCGAAAAGAGTCGTTCTCACCGGGGGGGCAGGCGATGAATATCTCTGAAAATGCTTCACACCGGAGGATCGATTCGAGGGTCCACGCGATCAGCGGCCTTTCGAGAAGCGGCGCCAGCGCTTTCGGGCGGGGAAAACGCAGTCTCTCACCGCGTCCGGCGGCCGGTATGATTGCAGCAGCGCGCATTCAGGAGGCTCCCGCGTCTGTTCGGGCTATGGCGCCCGCCCGCAATGCCGGGCGCCGCGGCGGGGCGCGCCATCTATCGCGAGCGCGCGCAACGCGTCTCACCGAATTCTCGTGAATATCATCTGGCCGGCCGAGGTCTGGAGCACGCTCGTGACCTTTACTTTTACCTCTTTCCCTATCAGCTTGCCGCCGTTTTCGATAACAACCATGGTGCCGTCATCGAGATAGCCGACGCCCTGTCCCTGCTCTTTTCCCTCTTTGATGATCTTTATGACGAAATCCTCATCGGGCAGCACTATCGGCTTGAGCGCGTTTGCCAGGTCGTTGATATTGAGAACGTCAATTCCCTGAAACTGTGCGACCTTGTTAAGGTTGAAATCGTTGGTCACGATCTTGGCCTTCAACTCTTTGGCCAGCCTGACAAGTTTCGAATCGACCTCGCGAATGTCGGGATAGTCCACCTCGCTTATGCGCACGTCTATCGACACCTGCTTCTGGATCTCGTTGAGAATGTCGAGCCCTCGTCTTCCGCGTGTGCGACGCAACGGGTCGGGCGAATCGGCTATGTTTTGCAGCTCACCCAAGACAAAACGGGGAATAATAATAACGCCTTCGAGAAAACCGAGCTTGCAAACGTCGGCAATGCGGCCGTCGATGATAACGCTCGTATCGAGGACTTTGGACGACTCGAGGCCGCTTGCGCCAAACGCCGGCGCCGGCAGCAGCCTGAGGTCGCCCTTGAGCTTGAGGCCGACGGAGAAACCGAGGTAGCCCAGAAACAGCATCAGCGTAATGGTCAAGAATGGCTTCATGTCTCTGAACAGGGTCGCAAACCTTTCCGGCATCACGATATCCAGCCATTCGACGACGAAACCCGCGGTCACCATGCCCAATATTATGCCCACCGTAGGCGCGACGAGGCCTTCGAATGAAAACTTTCTGGTGAGATATTCCAGACCGATTACCGCAAACGCTATTACTCCGCCGGCCATCAGGCCGAGGACGGAATACAGCGGCTGCGTCGGACCCAAAGTATTGCCGACCATGTAGCCGATAGAGGTGCTGATGATCACCAGCAGCACCCTGGCAATGAAAGTTATCACCGCTTTTTCTCACCTCATTTCGGTAGAAACAGAATCTCTCCGCCGCGTTCAGCGCATCTCTTTGATGGTCCCGCTTATGAGCCTGCTCAGCTTCGGTTCGGCTTCGGCGGCGATTTTCAGTATCATCTCGATGTTCGCCGGCTTGAGAGCGTCGGGAAGACACTCGTCCGTTATGCAGCTTATGCCGAGGGTGCGCAGGCCGGCGTGCACGGCGACGATAACCTCCGGCACGGTCGACATGCCGACCGCATCCGCCCCGATAATCTGAAGGAAACGGTATTCGGCCCTGGTCTCGAGGTTCGGCCCGGCGACGGCGACATATACGCCTTGCCGGATCGGTATCTTCTCTTCAACCGCCACCTTCTCGACGAGCCCGATTAATTTGCTGTCATACGGCTCGACCATGTCCGGGAACCGTGGTCCCAGCTTCTCATCATTCTCTCCGATGAGCGGGTTGTCTCCCATAAGGTTGATGTGGTCGGTAATCACCATGAGATCGCCCGCGCGGAAATTCGGATTCATGCCGCCGGCCGCATTGGAGACCACGAGCGTTTTCACGCCGAGCGCCTTCATGACACGCACGGGAAAGGTTACCTCCTTCATGGAATATCCTTCGTAAAAATGAAAGCGCCCCTGCATCGCAACGACTTTTTTTTGCCCGATCCTGCCGAGAACGAGCTGGTTTTCGTGGCTTTCCACTGTCGAGACGGGGAAATTCGGCAATTCGCCATAGGAGATGGACTTTTTCCCCTTGATCTCTTTAACCAACTCGCCCAATCCCGTGCCCAAAATAATGCCGATAGAAGGCCGATCATCCACTCTTTTCCTTATTGCGGCCCTTGTCTCATTGATCTTCTGCCTGAGATCGAGCAATCTGTCTTCCCCTTTCGCCATGAAACTTTCTCGGGCCCGGCGCCCGCAGCCGGCTCATCCAGTATCTCGGACAGCCTGGATAGGGCCGAGGCCTCGTCGAAATCTTTCAGCAGCACGCGCTTTTCGCGCGAACGCGCGCCCGAGACAATCTCCACGCGTCCCTTGGACACTCCGAACAGTCTCGCAAGCAGATCGCGGCACGCCTTGTTGGCGGCCCCTTCAGCGGCAGGCGCGTTCACACATACTTTCAGCCGGTCGCCGATTGTGCCGGTTATGCCGCTTTTCGTCGACCGCGGCTGGACGCGGATGCGCAGGATGACGCCCCTGGCGGTCGTTTGTACAAATACCAACAGATTCCCCGCCCTCTCGCCGTTTCGTACTCGGTCGAAGGATTATACCATGAGGCCTTTTTTATTTTCAAGCCGAATATTGGGAAACTTCCCTCTTTTTTTGCAAAATTTTGACGAATCGTGGCCGTTCATTCGCGAGAATCCCGGGCTGGAAGCCGCACACGCCCGCATTCCCATCCGGAGGATAGATATCACAGTTTTTCCTGTGAATGACTCCGCAGCCGCTCGGCAGTGATCATCCCCGCTTGAATTTCCTTCGACTCGAGGGGAGCCGCGCGTTATCACACAGTGTCACCGGCAAAATTGGCCAAATCCCCCAGACAGTCGAGGGTCCGCGAGGAAGCTGCAACTAATCTAATAGATTGTCCGTCAACAGGTTATGCCGTTATCGATCTCTATACGCGCGTTAGGCACAAAACTTGCAATTTTCCACCCCGAACCGATTTGCTCAGCGTCACTTTTGAGGAGAGGCGCAACAAAACGATGCCGGCTTAGGCCGATATCACCCCTTTCGAGTTCCGCGGTGGAATTTACGCCGCGGAACTCGCTTTTTGCCCGGAAGCGGGCATAGATGAACTCCGTAATTACGAATTTGGATCTTGGGAGCGTTAAGAGCGGCGGTTTTTATTCCAGGGATGCCGCTTGCGTCGACAGGCAGGCTCCTGCCCAGGAATAGTCCGCCTCTAATCGACCGGCCCTGGCAGCGGCTCGGTGTTGGCCTCGAACGCATAGGCCGCCCTCAAAACGGTCGCCTCGTCGAACGCCCGGCCCACAAGCTGAAGCCCCATCGGCAGTCCGCCTCTGCTCAGGCCGGACGGGACGGAAATCGCCGGCAGCCCGGTAAGATTGAACGGACACGCGAAGCGCAGCAGCGCCATCCCGACGTCGACTTCCATGCCGCCGAGCGAGACCGTCTCGGCTCCTATCGGCGGGGCCGGGGCCGCGGCGGCGGGCAGCGCAAAGACATCTATCTTGCTGAAGACTTCGGCGAACTCCTTCTGGATCATGGCCCGCAGGCGCTGCGCTTTTATGTAGTGGACCGCCGAAAACGCCGCTCCGCCCTCCATCAAAATCCGGACATCGTCGCCGTAGTCCCCGCCGCGGTTGCGCAGGTTCTCCTCGTGATATGCCGCGGCCTCGGCGGTGATGATGATCGACTCGATCGCCGCCGTCAGCTCGATGCTCGGCGGGCCGATCTCGATCACGCGGGCGCCGAGGCTCTCGAACAATTTCAACGCCTTTTGCACCGACTCCAGCACTTCTCCATCGACCCCGCCGGAAGAGAAGGCCGGATCAAATCCGATCCTGAGCTTTTTGACGTCGTCCTTGCACGCCCTCACAAAGTTTGGCACTCTCTCATTCGCGCTGGTGGAGTCGCCGGGGTCGTATCCCGCCATCGCCGACAGCATGAGGGCGGCGTCACGCACGCATTTTGTCATTGGTCCGACATGGTCGAGCGACCACGCGAGCGGGACAATGCCGCGCAGGCTCACGCGCCCGTAAGTCGGCTTGAGGCCGACTATGCCGCATAGTGCCGACGGCGTGCGAATCGAACCACCGGTGTCGCTGCCCGTCGAGGCCATGCACATGTCGGCCGCGAGCGCCGCCGCCGAGCCCCCGCTCGAGCCGCCGGGAATTCGGGTCGTGTCATATGGATTGCGCGTGCCGCCGAAGTGAGGATTCTGAGTAGTAGCGCCGAGCGCGAATTCATGCAGGTTTGTCTTACCGACTATTACGGCGCCGGCCGCGCGCAGCTTCGCGACCGAGGTCGCATCGGCATCGGGCACGCGCTCGCTCATTATCTTTGAGCCGGCCGTGGTGAGAAGCCCCTTGGTATCGTATAAGTCCTTCAGCGATATCGGAATCCCGTGGAGCGGGCCAAGATAATTCCCTCTCGCTATCTGCCGCCGGGCCTTTCTCGCCGCCTTGAGCGCACCCTCGGTGTCGACCGTGATGTATGCGTTGAGCTTCGGATCGAGCCTTTCTATCCGGCTGAGAACGGCCTCCGTAAGCTCGACCGGCGAGACTTTGCGCGCCTTTATCTTCGGGGCAAGCTCGGAGACGGTCATTTTGCAAAGTTCGTCGGACATCCTCATCTACTCCTTCATCTACTCCTTCATCGGTTTGAAAGTGAAGGCCGGGAAAGTCTCGGAGTAACCCTCGGGGTGCAGCATGTTCATAGTTGCGACAAGTCCCCCGAAAAGGTCGACCATCTCGGCCGCATGCTCGGACATATCCATGTCCGCCATGACCTTAAGCTGTGTCCTCATGAATTCCGGGTCGAACGTAGGCTCGTTTTCCTGCTGCATCTTCTGCCCTCCAGATTCCTGTCGATCACAGTCGACCGTTTTCCGGTTCATCCGTGCGTTCGGCGTTTTCTGAGAGTGTCCGCCAGCGAAGCGCCCGTCTGTGTGCCCGCATAAAGCAGGCTGTATTCTTTTTCGAGAACGGCCAGCGCCTCGCCGTAGGTCAGATTGGGCTTTTTCTCGCAGAACTCCTGTATCGTTTTGTTGATGGCGCTGGCAAGCCCTCCGAACCTGCGGCGGTT
>CBDUSG010000164.1:0-6746 GCA_965369575.1 uncultured bacterium
AGCTAACCGCTTCTCGGCTCGCTGAAAACAAAAATATACGGTTGACACGACACTAACTAACGCCCGAGCACATAAGCCTCGAAAATCTCGTCAAGGCTCAGCCTGCGCGCCTCGATGCCCACGGGCTTATACGTCCGGCGCAACAGGTTCAGCTTATCCTCGGAAAAGTCGGTCACCGTGACAAGGCAGTCGCGCCCGTTGCCCTGGATTCTCAGGAGGCCCTCGATCTCGATTTCACTCGGCGGCGCGTTCTCGAAGGTCAGCCTGATCGTTCTCACCGAGGATTTCAAAAGATCGATCGCGCCCGCCACCTTAAGTTTGCCCCGATCGATTATCGCGATGTTGTCTGCCACCCTTTCGAGTTCACTCAGGATATGCGTCGAGAAAAAAACCGTTCGCCCCTCTTCCTGGATCGCGCGCACGATGTCGTTGAGAAATTCTTTTCGGGTGACGGGGTCGAGGCCGAGTGTCGGATCATCGAGTATGAGCAGGCGGGGCCGCGAAGAAAGCGCGAGCGTGAGCGCAAGGCGCATCTGCTGCCCTTTGGATAGAGTCTTGATTCTGGAGGCGGGATTAAGCTCGAATTTCTCGCAGAAGCCGGACGCGACTGAGGGGTCCCAATCCCCATAGAAACCGGAGGTGAACTTGATGATTTCTTTTACCTTCATCCAGCCGTACATGCTTTGGTTTTCGGCCACATAGCCCACTTGACGCTTTATTTCTTTGCCCTGCTTCTTTGGGTTCATCCCGAGCACTCGGATGGCGCCCGCATTGGGCGAGAGCATCCCCAGCAGCATTTTGATGGTCGTCGTCTTGCCGGCGCCGTTGCGCCCGAGGAATCCGTAGACGCTCCCGGTAGGGATTTGCAGATCGAGCCCGTCGACTGCGAACTGCGGGCCGAACCTTTTCGTCAGGCCTTCGGTTTCGATTGCGAAATCAGTCATTCCGGGCCTCCTGCTTTTCCTTTTCTTTCCTGAAGGCTGCAGCTCTCTCGTCAAACAGGCGCGCCAGCTCGTTTTCGTCCATTTGCAGATGTTTGGCCTCGTCCAAAGCCTTGTCGATCAGATCGGCGACCAGGCTGCGCCGCTCCCTTTTCGAAAGCTCGACCGTTTTCTCGGAGACAAAGGTTCCCGTGCCGCGCCTGGTCTCAACGATTCCCCGAGCTTCCAGTTCACGGTAAGCCTTGGCGACCGTGTTCGGGTTTACAGTGATCTGCAGCGCGATCTCCCGCACCGACGGCAGCTGCTCACCAGCTTTGAGCGAGCCGATTGCGATAGAGTGCTTAACCTCTTTCGCTATTTGGAGATACAGCGGCACTCCGTTGGTGGAATCGATTCTGAGAAGCATGACCTGACCATTTCGGTTAAGTTATTACACTGTCTACTGTCATAATACAGTATACAATAAGATCGGGCTCTGGTCAAGTGAAATCTGCAAAAAATTCAAAAAAAGATGAAAATGCGATCGACATCGATTCCGGCGGCAGCAGAAGCCCACCGGATTGTCAGCATATTGCCAGCATCGCCTAAATGCGATATAATTTGGGCGTTTCACCATCGGCATACCCGACTTGGAGCTATCATGAGCGACCTGGTTTCGAAATCTCCCTCGCTGGCGGCCGTTTTAAGCGAGATGCTTGCGGTCTCCGGCCACCTGTGGCAAAAGGGGTGGGCCGAGCGCAACGCCGGCAACCTGTCGGTAGACGTGACCGAGCATGTTTCCGATGCCGGCCTCGACACATCGGCGGGCATTCACAGAAAATTCGACTGCGCTTACCCTGTCCTGGCGAATCGCTGCTTCCTCGTGACCGGTTCGGGCCGACGCTTCAGGGACATGCCGAATGACGCCGCGAGCAATGCCTGCATATTGCGCATCTCGGATGATGCAGCCGGCTATCACCTCCTCTGGGGAGGCGGGTCGAGCCCCGATTTCAAGCCGACTTCCGAATTTCCCACTCACCTTCGGCTCCACGAACGCCTCCGCGAAAGCGACGTGGTCGACAAAGTCGTTCTGCACACGCATCCCGCCGAGCTGATAGTCCTCACGCATCTTCCGGAATACAAAGATGAAGCCGCTCTCAACCGGGCGCTCTGGTGCATCCATCCTGAGGTCAAGTTCAACCTGCCGAAAGGCGTCGGATTTGTGCCCTACGCATTGCCGGGCTCCGAGGCCCTGGCGCAGGCCACGGTGGAATGTTTCCGCCAGGGGTATTCGGTAGTGCTATGGGAGATGCACGGGTGCGTCGCCCGTGCCGAGACCCCGATGGACGCGTTCGATCTCGTCGACATCGCCACCAAGGCCGCGTCGCTGGTGTTGACGTGCCGCAGCGTGGGCCACATTCCAACGGGGCTCGATAAAGAGCGGCTGGATGAATTGGTACGCGAATTCGGACTGGAAGAATAACCGATGACATCGTCCGGTTTCCTCGCATTCGATTTCGGCGCCTCGAGCGGGCGCGGCATCGTGGGGAATTTGCGCGACGGCAGGCTTCGCGTCCGCGAGCTGTGCCGCTTTCCCAACGGCATGATAAGGGTCAGGGGGCATCTGTATTGGAACGTGTTCGCGCTGTTCGAGAGCATCAAGGGGGGGCTGCGGCTCAGCGCGAGAGAGCAGGACGGCCCGCCTCGGAGCATCGGCATTGATACCTGGGGCGTGGACTTCGGGCTGCTGGCACGCGACGGCAGTGTTCTGGGGCTCCCCTTCGGGTACCGCGACAGCCGTACCGAGGGCGCGATGGAATCGTTTTTCGACAAGTGCCCGCGCGAGCGCGTGTACGAGCTGACCGGAATCCAGTTTCTGCCATTTAACACGCTGTTCCAGCTCGAGGCGATGGCGCGTGATAAATCACCCCAGCTCGAGGCCGCCGCCGATCTGCTTTTCATCCCGGATTTGCTGAATTATCTGCTGACCGGAATCAAGAAATCCGAGTTTACTTTCGCCACGACTTCCCAGCTCTTCAACCCCATCAAAAACGATTGGGAGGACGAGCTTTTCGACGCGCTCGGCCTGCCGAAAGAGATAATGCAGGAAATCGTCGCGCCCGGCGACATGATCGGCGAAACGACTCGGGAGATCGCCGCCGAGGTCGGCATGGGGCCGACCCCCGTGGCTGCCGTGGCCGCGCACGACACGGCATCGGCCGTGGCTGCCGTCCCGGCCGAGGGCGATGACTGGGCCTATATCAGTTCCGGCACATGGTCTCTGATGGGTGTCGAGACCACCGGCCCGATAATCACGGGCGATTCGTTAAAGCTGAATTTCACAAATGAGGGCGGCGTGGCCGGCACGTTCAGGTTTCTCAAAAACATCGCGGGACTCTGGCTGCTCGAGGAGTGTCGGAAATCGTGGGCCGCAGAGCGAACATACGATCATGAGGAGTTGATGGGTTCAGCTGAATCGGCCGCGCCCTTCAGAGCGTTTGTCGACCCCGATCGTGAGGAGTTCCTGAATCCGTCCGACATGCCCGAGGCGATACGCAAGGTTTGCGCCGGCGCCGCACAAAGGCCGCCGGATTCCCACGGCGAATTCATTCGATGTATCCTCGAGAGCCTCGCGCTGAAATATCGTTTCGTTCTGGATCAACTGAGGCAGGTCTATCCTTATCCGATCAACAGAATCCATATCATCGGCGGTGGCTCGCAGAACCGGATGCTGTGTCGGTTCACCGCAAACGCGACCGGCCTTCCGGTCATTGCCGGTCCGGTCGAGGCGGCCGCCATCGGCAATATCATGGTCCAGGCCCTCTGCGCCGGCGACGTCGGCAGCCTGACTGAAATGCGCGAGGTCGTCCGGCGGTCATTCGAGCCCGCGACATATGAGCCTGAACAGACGAGCGGATGGGAAGCGGCATACGATAGGTTTCGCGAAACAATCGATGTTCGCGCTGCGGCGGACTGATCCCCAAGGACAGAAAGACGATGAACGGTTCCGAAATCGAAAAGGCTTATGAAGTCGCGCGTGAGCGTTACGCCCGGCTCGGCGTCGACACCGGGAAGGTCCTCGCGACATTGCAGGACATTTCGCTTTCCATCCATTGTTGGCAGGGGGACGACGTTGGCGGATTCGAAGGGGCCGACGCGCGCCTTGAGGGCGGCGGCATACAGGTGACCGGCGCCTATCCGGGGAAGGCGAGATCGGTCGATGAACTGCGAATGGACCTTGAAAAAGTTTATTCGCTGATACCGGGAAGCCATCGTCTCAACCTGCACGCCAGCTACGGCGAGTTCGGCGGGGAGGCCGTGGACAGGAACGAGATCGGGCCGGAACACTTCAACGGCTGGATAGACTGGGCGAGGAGCGAAGGGCTAAAGCTCGATTTTAATTCAACCTGCTTCTCGCACGTCAAGGCCGAAGCCGGTTTCACGCTGAGCAGCAAAGACAAAGATGTTCGCGAGTTTTGGATCGAGCATGTCAGGCGGTGCAGGGAGATAAGCGCCGTCATCGGGCTCGAGCTGCAGAGCCCGTGCATCCACAATCTCTGGATACCGGACGGTTCGAAGGATATCCCGGCCGACCGCTGGACGCATCGCGCCCTGCTCAAAGATGCGCTCGATGAAATATTCGCGGTCGAGCACGACCGCTCCCGGATGAAGGACGCCGTCGAAAGCAAATTGTTCGGCATAGGCAGCGAGGCGTTCGTCGTCGGCTCGCACGAATTTTATATGGGCTATGCGATGACGAAGGGAATAATGCTTTGCCTCGATCTGGGACATTTCCATCCTACCGAATCGGTATCCGATAAGCTCTCGGCGATACTGCAGTTTTCGGATGAAATGCTCCTTCATGTCACCCGCGCGGTCCGATGGGACAGCGATCATGTCGTTATCCTCAACGACGAGATGAGGGGCCTCGCCGAGGAGATTGTCAGAGGCGGCGTTCTCGATCGCGTTCACGTCGGCCTCGACTTCTTTGACGCAAGCATTAATCGCATCGGCGCATGGGTGGTCGGCGCGAGAGCCGCGCTTAAGGGGTTTCTGATTGCCCTGCTCGAGCCTGTCTCGAAGCTGAGGGAACTCGAAGAAGCCGGCGACAACTTCGGCCGTCTTGCCCTCATGGAAGAACTCAAGACAATGCCTTTCGGCGCCGTGTGGGATTACTATTGCCTGAAAGCGGAAGTGCCCGTGCGTGAATCGTGGATAGATGAAGTTCGAAAGTATGAGGACGAGGTCACCGGAAGGCGGGCGTAGGCATTCGCATGATTGAGCCTTTAGTGCCTTCGATGTCCGGCTATGCGCCACAATGGTCTTATGTCGAGAGGCAACGCTGAGGAGACAGGAAATGGCAAAAGCAAAGAGGCTCCCTGCAAGCAAGGAGGCCGTACCCTCCATGATGACGTTCGGCGTCTGTGCGGCTTGTGACCCGCGAATCGACGAGCAGTCGCGCCAGCGGACCGTCAATATTATCGAGATCATCGCCGACATCATTGCCACAAGCGTCAAGACGCCGGACGGCGTGGCCGTCAAGGTTGTATGGACGCCCGTTCTCATCGACGGCGAAGAGCAGGCCGACATCGTGGCGCGCCAGTTCAAGGAGGCCGGCGTCGGGGCGATCGTATGCACCCCCGACACGTGGGCGTTCCCGCAACTCACGTTGATGAGCCTGCTCGCCCACATGCCGCCTGAAACGCCGGTCAACATCACATGCGGCAACAGCGCGCCAAAGCCGGGGGTGGTTTTCGCGCACGCCGTCAATGGCGCGCTCGCGCAGTCGGGCCGGTTAACGCACCTCAACGTCGGCACATGGCCTGACATCGGCCCAAAACCCAAGCCTTCCGACGACACGGTCAAGGCCCTCATCGATTGGTGCTACGCGGCGTTGACTTACGTCGGCCTGAAGGGCAGACGCGTTGTCATCTTCGGCCACGACTCGATGGGAATGGAGACGGCGCTTGCGCATATTACACAAACTCGCAGGACGTTCGGCCTGGAGATCACGCGTCTCGACATGAAGTTGCTCGCCGATATGCTCAACAAAGGCGCGTACGACGCCGGGGAGCTCATAAAGCTCAGGGCGTGGCTGGGTCGTCATCTCGGCGGCCGGATCGATTTGTCGCAGGATAACGCGAGCGAAAAACTGGATCGGTCGTTGGCGATGTACCTGATCATGAGAGACCTCATGTCCGACATCAATGCCGTCGGCGGCGGTTTCATGAACCAACTCGAATGGGCGAGCGACGTGCGCGGGATTCCGCTGCCGATATGCGACATCGCCGAATCGCTGCTGAACTCGACGTTCGACCACTGCGGGCGCAAGGAGGTCGTGCCCTTCGCGACGGAGGCCGACGCCCAGGGGTTGCTGACCATGCTTTTCACGACGCGGCTCTCGGGCGGCGCTCCGCCGCTTTTCATGGATTTCCGCAAAGTCTGGGAACCTTGGGAAATCCGGCAGCTGGCGTCAAATTTGAAAGTCAAGTATTCCGGCAAAGACGTCTGGGCGCAGCGCGGCATAGTGGACGGCGACAACTCCGGCTCGGCCAGTCTCGACTGGGCAGGCCGGCCGGGCGCTTCGATCCGCGAAATCATGAAGGGAGTCGCCATGCCCGGCGCCGAGTTGGACTATTTCCCCGGCGGCGGCAACAGCGTCACGTTTATCTCGCCCGGCGGCATTGAGGGCATCGCGAGCAGGCTGGCCTACAGCGAGCTTTCGGGCATGTTCTCCCTTGTCTGGGACGAGGCGTTCACCGTCGACCTGCCCCCCAAGCTCGCCGATGCGGTCGCCAACAGCTCGAACGTCACATGGCCGCACAC